>JBBFLE010000004.1 GCA_037481695.1 bacterium
GCACACTAACTTCGATCTTCATAGGCGCTTCTCCTTCCTTCGAGGTGTTTTTGGGTCACCCCCTCTTTAAAGGAAAAGCGCCTTTTTTTCTAGCACTTAAAATTTTACACAAAACTTTTTACACCACCATGAGAACCGAATGGAACGGGACCGTGAGCAAGAGCAGTAGTAACCCCCATTGGAGGAGGGGCATCAACCCGGCTTGTTTTTAGCATATATGTTTGGGCCAGGTAAGGCACTGGGAGCCCTGACGTCACTCATTGGTTTCCGTCCGATCGGCGGACAACCCGGGACACTTCAACCAACTTCTCTTCCGCCGATTACGAGGCGGAACTCGCTTGGACACAAGCTTCTCCATCTCACGCAACTCTTGTTCTAATCGCTCATCCCAGGATTGTAAGTGTTGCCAAGCCCACTCTCTTGCATTTGCACCAAGCTTTTCTCGCAACGGTTGGTTCTCAAGTATAGGAACACGTCGGCAGCACCGTGTTGCATCACCTCCACCGGACCGAACATGACCGGCAATGCCAAGTCCTCGGGCACGTTTCAGCAAGGTAGTAGGGTCATTAATAATCTGCAAGGTTGCTTCCTGTGACTTCGTCCAGTAGATGCGCAAACTTTCGTGCCATCTCCCGATGGCTGTATTTTTGAACAGCCTCCCACTGCCCCTTATATCTGACTTCTCCCTCCAGCTTATACTCTTGGTACCACGACCTGAGCAAAGCCTTTAGATAATCGAGCGATTCAACATGAACACCAGTCCCTGTTTCTTTAAGAAGTTGTGCAACCACACCACCTGGACCCCCTAAAGCAAGGATAGGTCTTTTTGCTGCTAAGTACTCAAAGATCTTCCCTGTATAAACGCCCTTCTCTCTAGAATCGTCCCAGTTGAGAAGCAAGAGCACCTGGGACTCGCGCTGCTTGGACAAGGCGACATCCCGCGGCACTTTATAGTGCAAACTAACTATTTCCCCTAGTTGGTAATGCCTGACCTGCCGCTCAAGCCAATAGGGCGTTTCTCCACAGAAGCGAATCCTGATATTCAGGGGATCGATAGTGCCGTCAGCGATCAGCTCGTGGACAGCTTGAAAAAGAAGAGCAGGATCTCGCTTCCCTTCATAGAGTGCTCCGGTATACGTGATGGTGAACTCCTTGGTCAAGGGAACTGAAGCAACTTCATCTGGATCAAAGCCGTTTGTGATAGCCAATACTTGCTTGTTTCGATGCAGAGATTTTAATTCTTCAGCTAAAGGCTCTGAAACCGTCACCAACGCATCGGCTAGTTCAAGTGTCTTCAACTCAAGCCGCCTCTCAAACAGCCGCCTTACTAGCCCATGTGGGTAATAATGGTTTTGGGTCCAGAGGTCCCGGAGGTCAGCAACCCACGGAATTCCATGCCTTCTCTTCAGCTCTCTAGCGATGAGGTGACAGGTAGCAGGCCCGGAACTGCTAAGGAGCGCATCGAACCGCTCCCTTTTCAACAGATCGTGCCCTGCGCTTACGGCAAACGGACACCAACCCTTCTGCTCGTCGGGGTAAGCGATAATTGCTTTAGCAAGGCTGACCACTCTACTTGTAAAGGAAGCCCTGCCTTCGCGGAGAGCACGAGGAATCCCGATTTGCTGTTGGAATCCCTTGCCTGGTGCCAAGCCCAGCTTTCTTTTCCAACGAGCTGAGGCATCCCCGGGATAAAGTGTCTGGACAACGTTAAAGCGAGGCTCCGGCTCTCCTGGCAAGGCCGCTGTGAGTACAACTGGCTCCCAGCCGTACTGCGGCAGGTATTTGGCCAGCCCTCTCAACCTAATCGACGCCACGCCGGGACGTGGAGGAAAGTAGTAGGTGATTATTAATACTCGTTTACCCATAATCCTGCTACCTCCTCACAACACTGCCCTCGCTTTAGCCCAGGCCCACCGGCAGAGAGCTTTGCTTGTCTGCCAGTACAGAGCCCAATCGCCCCGCTGGGGGAAAATGACCTTGATCCACCGGTTGCCGGAGAGTTGGCAGTAGAAGAAGAGTGCGCCGAGGAAAGAGACCGTATATGAGACCGTCGAGGCCCAGGCCGCACCCGTGATCCCGTAGCGTGGAATCCACAAAAGATTCAAAACTACATTGCTGGCCACAGCGGCTATTCCGGTGTAAATGTTTAGGCGCGGAAATCCACGCCCAGCGATGTCGTTCGCCAGCACCCTCCAAGCGCTAAGCGTCACCACCCCGACCAGCAACGCCTGCAACGCGCCGACTGCCGGCAAAAAAGCCTCGGAATAAAGCAGGAGCACGATCCAGCGACTGAGAAGCACCAGTGCCAGGGCTCCAAGCGCCGTCGTCCAGAGGAGCGTGCGGGCCACCAGGGGAGTGAACTCCTTGCGCCTTTGCTCATCGGTCTCCGCCGCCACCCGGGGGAAGAGAACCGTGCTGGCTGCGTGGGAGATCATCCAGAGCTTCTCGGCCAGCCCAACTCCCACGGCATAAAGCCCCACCGCGGCCGGCCCTAAGAAACCGTTGACGAGGAACATATCCACACGATAGTTGAGAAACCCCAGGATGTTCGAAAGGTGCGCCTGAACGCCGTATGTAGTTGTCTGCTTTATGTAAGCGATATTGGGTTTGAGGTCAATCCCCCCGGCAACCGTTTTAGCTAGGCGGAACACCAAGGCATCAACCACCAACCAAGTGATCAGCCCGGCGAGTATGGCTCCGGTCACTTCGGCCTTCAGTCCCAGCAGGGCAAGCCCGATGAACCCAAGAAAAAGCATTGAATGGGCGATCTGGACGTAGTTGAACTCTTTGATGCGCTGGGCCCCAAGCAACATATAATTGACATACGAGAAGAACATCTCTATGGGCACGAAAGCCAGAGCCAAGAGAAGATAGCCAGGGGAAACGCCGGGGAAGACAATCTCCCGGAAGAAAAGGATCACAATCAGCCCGGCGAGGACTCCAATGGCACCGACGCCCAGGCTAAGCAGGACGTTATTCCCCAGGACCTCCTGGCGTCGGAAATCACCACGGGCAACATAGTAGACGGTAGCAGGGCCGATCCCCAAATTGCCAAAGGTTACGATAAGAGAGGGCAGAAGCATGGCGAGAGCATAGACTCCCCTGCCCTCCGGGCCCAGAACCCTGGCTAGAATGACGGAGGTTACGAGTCCAATAAGGAGGTTTACGACACCGCTAATAAACGTAACCGTTGTTCCCCTAATGAATTTACCGGCGCTCATTACCCTATCCTCAAAACAGCTCTATAAAGCCGGCCCAATTCTCTCCCCACCGCTTGGTACCTGTAGCGAGCCTGGGCATGCCTGGCGATGCTCGTGGGCACTCAGAATATTTGCTACAACCCGTGAAAGAGGTTCCTTAGCGAACTGGCTCATGGTTGCTCCACCAGATCTTTTCTGACATATAGGGCGAGTAACCATCGGTGGCGCCATTGTGGGCGCCAAATGGCTTTTGCAAACGGCTTAAACAACCTTAGCGCATAAGGTAGCAGGCCATCCGACTTTGCAGTAGCAACAGATAATTGACCCTCAGTCGACTGGTGACCACATTGAGGGCATACAGCCGTACTGGGGGGAGGGGCATTTCTCCATAGGCGATAAGCTGCGTATAAGAACCGATTATATTGGGGCCGCGGCTCTAAGGGGCCCAGCTCCTTAAGTTCGGACAGCGCAAAATGTTCAAACAGAGTTTTCAACTTCGCTGAATCGAAGCTTCGCACATGGCGGTGTGGATTGTACCAACAGCGGCACGCAGGGCAGATAACGAGGTAGTAATCTAAATCCTCGTTGTTAGGGACCGAAATTATAATATACTTCTTGCTTACTCGCTGAAGCTCAGACAGAGCTTTCTCAAAGGTTTCATAAGGAAGATGTTCAAGAACTTCCAAACACGTAACTAGATCGAAACTCGCCGGTTCGAAGGGTAGCGCGGCAATGTCACCATGGACCGCTTTGGTCTTGACGTATTTCAGCGCTTCCTGACTGAAATCTAAGCCCACAGCTTGGTATATACTCGGCAACGAGTTCAGAAAAGCGCCATTCCCACAACCTACATCAAGAACGGTTCGAACATCTGAGGAAATGAGTTCGATCGTGCTGGTGATCCTTTCTCGCTCTATCGGTATGGTTAGAAAATCCCTCTCCCATATCTGTGCCTGCTCATAATACTTCCGTTCATAGCTTGCCATAAGAACTACCTTCCGCTCACTAAGTTCACAATCCTCTCCGCCGCCCGGCCGTCGCCAAAGGGCCAGACCGATTCTACCCCCGGCCGGGCCTCCAAGACCGCCCGGAGAATCCGTTCCGGATCACAGCCTGCGAGGACGTTCCAGCCTGCCTCCACCGTCTCCACCCACTCGGTCTCCTCCCGGAGGGTCACGCAGGGGACGCGGAAGAAGAAGGCCTCCTTCTGCACGCCGCCGGAGTCGGTGACGATCACCCGCGCCTTCTTTTCCAGGAGGACCATATCCAGATACGAGACCGGATCCATTATCCGGATAGAGTTAGGAGCGATCCCCAGCCTTTGCATCTCCTTTTCCGTGCGGGGATGCAGGGGCAGAATAACGGGCAACCCTTCACAAGCAACTCCTTCCAGCCCCGAAAGGATGGCGCGTAACCGCTCCGGGTCATCGGTGTTCTCTGCCCGATGGACGGTGGCTAGCGCGTAACCTTCCTTCTCCAGGCCCAATTCCTCCAGAATCCGCGACTTCCTCTCCGCCAGTTCGGCATATTGTAGGACGGCATCGTACATCACGTCGCCCACCCAATGCACGCCCTGTGCAATCCCTTCCCGCCTCAGGTTTTCCACCGCCCTTTCGGTTGGGCAGAAGAGGAGGTCGCAGAGGTGGTCGGTGAGCACCCGGTTGATCTCCTCGGGCATCCTGCGGTTAAAGGAGCGTAGCCCGGCCTCCACGTGAGCCACCGGGATATGCAGTTTCGCCGCTGCCAGAGCCCCGGCCAGCGTGCTGTTGGTATCGCCATAGACAATCACTCTATCGGGCTTTTCCCGCAAAAGGACCTGCTCGATTCGCCGGAGCATCTCGCCGGTCTGAGCGCCGTGGGGTCCGGAACCCACGCCCAGGTCCTCGTCCGGCGCTTTCAGACCCAGTTCCTCAAAGAACACACCGGACATCTCATAGTCGTAATGCTGGCCGGAATGGAGCAGAACCTCCTGGATACGATCTCCATCAGCCTCTTTATTATAAAGGTCGATTGCCTTTAAAATTGGCGCCAGTTTTATAAACTGGGGCCGAGCACCCACGATGTTAATGAGCTTCACCGCTTTCCCCCCTCGCTCATCTCAAAGAATCGCTTGATCTCGCCGGCTACGGAACTCTGCTGCTCTTCGGTAAATTCAGGAAACATAGGTAGCAAAAAACCGCACGATTTCCCCGTTCTTCTTCCGCCATCTCTCCAGGTTTATAACCAAGAAAACCAAAGCGCGGCTGAATAGGAGCACCCTGAGCCTTAAGGTTCGCTAAAGTCACATATTTCATTGAGATCATAGACTCTTTAAGGGTTTATCTTCAGGCCAATCAAGACATCTCAAAACACCCGGCTTAATTTCTTGGTAGCGCCAATGACTTTCCGGACAGAGATAGATACCATGACTATCCGGATTAACAAGTCGATGCCCATGTCTGCTCACCCAGCCTTTTTGCTTGGCAGGAACCCCCATCATAAGGGCGTAATCGGGAACATCAGAAATAACAACAGACCCAGCCGCAATAAACGCATACATTCCTATTGTAATACCGCACACGATAGTTGCATTAGCGCCTATAGAGACCCCCCTTTTCACAAGAGTTTTTTGAAAAATGTGATGTCTAATAATTTCTGCTCGGGGATTTGATACATTGGTAAATACACATGAAGGCCCACAAAAAACATAATCATCTAGAGTCACGCCTTCATAAACTGAAACATTATTTTGAATTTTGCAAAAATTGCCTATTGTCACGTTTTTTCCAATGTTCACATTTTGACCAATCACACAAAAGTTACCAATTCTGGCTCCGCTTTGGATATGGCTAAAATACCATATCCGTGTTCCTTCTCCTATTTCTACTCCTTCATCGATGAAGCTGCTTGGATGAACAAAATATTTATTTTGGCTCATATTTGTCCTTTTTAAGGTCGCTCATTCATTATTCAGACTTCGCCTAAAAGTTTAACGGCCTTGGGATGAACGTCGCCAGCTCTCGGCCTTATTTCTCCCTTTCTAATGTTATAAACTATATTTGTAGCATCCCTATTGTCATCGAGACGAAACCCGTTTCCCTTTAAGACCTCTTCATAAATTCTGGTGTGGAGGTCCAGGAAACCATCGGTAAAATCAAACGGCTCGCCATTGATCTCTATCCAGCGATAGGATCTTTTACGATTTGATAGAGTTTCTTGCGGCAAATCTTCAAATCTCAACGATAAAAACCATCTGACTCGAGCTTTTTTTAGCTCAAGATAACCGGCAGCAACGTTGGGTCGCCTCAAATGAACAATATTTTTCAAAGGCGGGCCAAAAATCCAGCTCAGCATATCAAAGAAATGAACTCCTATATTGGTTGCGATTCCGCCCGATTTATCTTCTATCCCCTTCCAGGAATAAAAATACCAGCGACCACGAGCTGTTACATAGGTCAGGTCAATATCATAAAGTGAATCAGTCTTGTTCTGCTCTATTTGTTCCTTCAATTTCAATATTTCCGGGTGCAATCGAAGTTGAAGAACTGTATATATCTTATGGCCATATTCTTCCTCAGCGTCTTTTAGAGCATCTATGTTCCAAGGGTTAAGAACCAAAGGTTTCTCACAGATAGCATCAGCTCCAATACGGAGAGCGAACCGGCAGTGTGCGTCGTGAAGGTAATTGGGGGAGCAGATGCTTACGTAATGTACCGCTCTTTCCGGCTCTTTGCGACGTAGCCTTTCCAAATGCCTATCAAATCGCTCAAACTCGGTGAAAAAATCCGCGTCCGGGAAAAATGAATCGATAATCCCGACAGAATCGCTCTTATCGAGCGCCGCCACCAATTGATTATTTGTGTCCTTGATGGCTTTAAGGTGACGAGGGGCTATGTAGCCGGCAACCCCGATGATGGCAAAATTTTTCATTTTCGTCCTCTCCAATGCATCTCTTTTGAGTGAACATAATTGTAAAAGAAGTGACGATTCGATTAGTTTAATCTAAATGTGGGTAAAAGCTCCTGAATGGCCGCCACTAAGTCTTGTCTATTCGGATTGTTAAGACTCTTTTCAATCGAAAGATCGATTTTCTTTAAGAGCCATCTTTCGTCTTTGCCATTGAGGCCATTATTGGTCATGTGAGACCTGGCTGTAAATATTTTGGGATGTTCCGTTGGTTCCGAGCCTTCTTCCGCTTCTAATAGTTCTTCAAACAGCTTTTCCCCGGGCCTTATGCCCGTAAACTCTATTTTGATATCCATGTCCGGTTCAAATCCGCTCAATCTGATCATTTCTCTCGCCAGGTCAATGATTTTTATCGGCTCTCCCATATCAAGAATGAACACTTCTCCACCTTCTCCGTTGGCGGCAGCCTGCAAGACCAAAAGGACAGCCTCTGAGACAACCATGAAATACCTTTTCATCTCCGGGTGTGTCACAGCCACAGGTCCCCCCCCCCCCCTTTTGATCTGTTCTTCAAAAAGAGGAATGACACTGCCCCGGCTTCCCAGGACATTACCAAATCGCACCGAAATAAACCTCGTGCTGTTCATTTTATTCAAAACCTTGAGCAGTTCCTCACTGACTCTTTTGGTGGCGCCCATGATGCTCGTCGGGTTGATAGCCTTATCAGTGGAGATGTTTATGAATCTCTCCGTTCCATATTGAATGGCCAGCTCAGCTAGATTCTTAGTGCCGAGAACGTTTGTTTTAATAGCTTCATCAGGGGAATCTTCAATGATTGGCACATGTTTATAAGCCGCAGAATGCACGATGACTTCAGGCCTGCAGGTTCTAAATATGTGCTCAAGCTTCTTCTTATCTCTTATATCTGCGATAACTGGAAGAACATCGCAAGGTGCTTTCGGCAATTTATTCTTTAGGTTAAAAAGATCTGTTTCATCGATGTCGAGGGCTATGACTTTTCTCGGTTGAAATTGAAGGATGGTTTTGACCACTTCACTTCCGATGGACCCTCCTGCTCCCGTCACGAGAATGCATCTTCCGTTAAGAAACCGACTTATCTTCTTAAAATCAGTTGATACAGGCTCTCTCGACAGAAGATCTTCAATCCTTATTTCTTTAATATCTTTAAGACCGACCCGACCGTCGATGAGATCAAGGATTCCCGGGAGAATTCGTATCTTTTTTTCCAGCCTGCTTCTTTGATCAATGTTACCAACTTTCTTATTTGTTTAGAGTCGGCGCTCGGAATGGCGATCAAAATCTCATCGATGTCGTTATGTTTCAAGACAGTGGGAAGGACCTCCCTGCCGCCGAGAACCCTCACTCCGTGAATGTTCAAACCATGCTTTCCTTTGTCATCGTCGATAAATCCAGTCGGAACATACGGAGATCTGGGATTTCTCATCATTTCATCGACGATACTGGTGCCGGCTTCTCCCGCTCCGACAATAAGCATTCTTAGCATATCTTTCTCCAGTTTGCTTCGATTCCTCAAATACTCTCTGAATGCTCTCTTTGAAATGCGCAAGGACGTCATCATAGAAATGGTCATCACGAAATCAATTAAGAGAACTGATCGAGGCATACCCCCGATGTACGGACTCGCCTTAAAAGCCAAAAAAATTCCAGTTAATGTTGATAATGACATGACAAGTGCGATAAACAGGCTGACCGAATTAAGAATGCTAAAAAATCTCCAGGAACAGCTATACATTCCAAATAAATACAGGAAACCCACTTTAACTAGGGTTGCTGTTAATAAATAATAAGGATATTTAGTCAGATACGACTTAGGTATCTGCCCATCAAACCTTAGCCAGAAGGATGCGTATAACGATAAAATGATAATAAAAAGGTCAGATACTAGGAAGAAGGCTCTCCGCTTCCAGGCATTTACCTTCAATAGGCTTCCTGAGAATCTTCCTAGGTTGGTCAAATGCCCACCTTTTTTGTTCATGAGCACCTATCTTTGTGGACCTTTTTTATGACTTCAGTTACTATTTCGATATCGGCATCGCTCATGGCGGTGCTGGATGGAAGACACAGCCCTTTCTCGAATATCTCTTCAGCCACTCTTCCTCAGGGCATCTGCCGGGCGAAATTGGGACAGGAAACCCTAGAGCACAGAAGCGAATGAAATATAATACGATACCTGCGGCATGATACTTTTATATATAGACGCAATCTCACGGATTAAGGTTTTTGTAGTAAACCTTACACTGTCTGGATGACACCTTTTACGAAGCTCACAATCTCCTCCGCAAGCCGGACGGCCTCCCTGGCCGCATCTTGAGTATATACGCGGGCCGGGATGCTATCAGGAAGGCTGTTTGGATACCGGGTCGGTACATAGTATCCGTCAAGGATAGACCATCTTTTTACACGCTCACCGAATTCAGCCTCCCAGCGAGAAGCACTACTACACAACCGCTCGATGGAATGCCCAATCACGATCTCGAGCCCTTGTGCGTACAGAAAAGCCTTCAAGGCCTTCTCCCCAACCTGCTGCGCGAGAAAACAGGCGATGTGATAGCCGCCCCGCTCGGCCAGGTCCTTGGCCCACTTGAGGTCCTCTTGGGCCTGCTCTAACCATCTTGCACCTTCTTCAAGTGCGCTTTTTCTCATAAAGCACCTTCTCCTCTTGGAGGATGCGCTTCAAGAAAGGTCTCTCCTTCAAGGTTTGGAACTCCCTCGGAGTATAGCACAGGATGTCCACATCCACCGCCACGGCCAAGAGCCCGTACAGGTAGCGCAGTCTGTCCAAAAAGGCTCTATCAGTGTCCATCACCACGAGAATATCCAGGTCAGTGAAAAGGTCAGCCCGTCCGCGGGCGTATGAGCCGAAAAGACTCACCCTTTCCACCTCTTCCACAGAGGAGAGCACATCCACGATTCGCCCAAGCGCTTGCTCAAGCTCCCTCACGTAGGCCAGGCGATCCTCATCCTTGAAGATATTTGGTTCTGGCTGCATGCGTTCCTCATCCATGTCTTGGGGACAGCACTAAGCCGATAAAACCAGCACAGAGCAAAAGAGAAACTCCTTAAAACCCAGAAAAGCGGCACAGAGCCCAGGGCGCAAAACAACAAAGAGCGAGAAAACCGTCAAAACTGGAAAGAGGGGCACAGGGGAAGCTAGAGCAGTCGGAAGGTGCGCAGCACCTCGGCCAGCCTGGGGTCTTCCAGGGCCAGTTTTCTCAGGGCACGGACCAGATCCTGCAACCTGCCTTACTTCTCAATGGCCTCCACAGCCTCGTCTCTGGCCTTTCGAATGATGGTGCGTCGGTCCCAATAAGCAAACCCAATGACAAACACAGTCAAGGAGGTGAAGATTGCAACCAGCATCCATAAAAAGGCCGTGAGCTGTTCAAAACGTTTGTTCATATCATCACGCAGCTCCTCAAAGCGCTTGTCCACAGCCTCGAAACGTCTGTCCACCTGCTCAAAGCGCTTATCCACCTGCTGCATGAAGACCTGGAGGGTGGCCTCGAGCCTCATGAGCCTGTCGCGATCCTCCTGGGTAAAGCCAGGCTCTTGAGCCCATACACCACTTCCCCCCAAAAGCATGAAACCCAAAACCAAAATTATGGTCCCAAACCATCTCATGGTGTGTAAGCCCCCTTTCAAACTATACAACATGAGGGCCCTGAGGTCTATTAAAGAAACATCTAGAATGCACAAGCAACATCCAAACAAAAAACCAGATTTTCGCAAGCAGAGCCAGGGATTTCAAAGAAAATTTACCCAAAACAGCTTTGAGCTGAAATGAGTAAAAGAGCTCTAATAGGTTGAAGTCATTGCCTTTTTCATGATTATGTGCGAAGCCATGCCGTCCGCTCTACCGGGCCTCGGCCGACCTGCCCCGGTTGCATGCCGCGGCCCATAGGCTGGAGGTCCTGCCTATCCACACAAACCTCGCCCTGCCGGGGGGCGGCTAGGTGATGGCCTCCGTGCACCCCGCTAACAGGCGCAGCTCAGCTACCCCTCCATAACGTTACTCCAGTTTTCTCCTACACCGGTCGCAACAGGTCTTCGTGTCATAAGATTACCAATCTCCGCCCCGGCTCCAACCCCCAAAGGCCAAGCCTACGGTGCCTGAAACGGGCCTGCATGAGGCTGCACACGTCTACAATGCACGTAAAGCGAAACCTGGGGCAATCCGTCGTAAGAAGAATTAAGCCGGCACAGCGGCCAGTTCCAACGGCATCAGCACTTCCACCCGCGCCAGATCCTTTAATTGGAAGCGGCTCGATGCTTCCAGGATCTCTATCCCCAGCAGTGCGTCATTTTCACCGATGTCTAGGATAACCCCTTCAGCTACCTCCTGATTACGGACGAATTCCCCTTCACTCAATTGTATATATAGGGCATCGGCCTGAGTATCGTAAGTGACTCTCATGCTAATCCTCCTCCCACATAACGGTAATCACAACTATTCGGCCCTGGTCTTCCGCGTAAACCACCTTGATGCGGCCTTCCGGAAAACGCCGATAAGCCAAAGACCTATGCCGATAGCCCGTTCCCTGCTCCTCCGGCATCTCCAGAGTCCGGCGAACCATCTCATCGGTGATTTTTCTCAGAGCCATCCGCTGCCTGGCATGAGTTGTGTAAACGGTTTCAAGCATCAGCGCATAGTTCCTCACCCAAAGAGGGCAACTCGAAAGGAAGATACTTGCCTCCCTACATCCGCACGCCGCGCCGCCAAGGAGCCATTTTTTTGTCTCCTTTTAACTTTGGAGCCTTTGCGTGATCCCATAAACCCCTTCATCGTGGCCTGGTCTAGGCTGACAGATGCCTTGCCTGCGAAGCATCTTGGCCAGGGTAAGAAAGACGATCTAGAGGTCAAGCACCAGAGACCGTTGATCCATTCACAGCAGTCAGAAGGTGCACAGCACCTCGGCCAGCATGGGGTCTTCCAAGGCCAGTTTTCTCAGGGCATGGACCAGATCCTGCAACCTGCCTTACTTCTCAATGGCCTCCACAGCCTCGTCTCTGGCCTTTCGAATGATGGTGCGTCGGTCCCAATAAGCAAACCCAATGACAAACACAGTCAAGGAGGTGAAGATTGCAACCAGCATCCATAAAAAGGCCGTGAGCTGTTCAAAACGTTTGTTCATATCATCACGCAGCTCCTCAAAGCGCTTGTCCACAGCCTCGAAACGTCTGTCCACCTGCTCAAAGCGCTTATCCACCTGCTGCATGAAGACCTGGAGGGTGGCCTCGAGCCTCATGAGCCTGTCGCGATCCTCCTGGGTAAAGCCAGGCTCTTGAGCCCATACACCACTTCCCCCCAAAAGCATGAAACCCAAAACCAAAATTATGGTCCCAAACCATCTCATGGTGTGTAAGCCCCCTTTCAAACTATACAACATGAGGGCCCTGAGGTCTATTAAAGAAACATCTAGAATGCACAAGCAACATCCAAACAAAAAACCAGATTTTCGCAAGCAGAGCCAGGGATTTCAAGGAGAACTTACCCAAAACAGCTTTGAGCTCAAATGGGTAAGAGTGCCCCCGGTGGGTGTCTTTTAATCCTTTTCACATCAGTTCTTTCCAAATCCTGTTGTCACCGCTTAGTGGAACCAGTTCCCGCAAGGCGCCACGCAAAAAACCGGAATGTTCTGATAGCATCCTCCTTAGCTCCTCCACGGTATAAGCAAAAACCTCTACCGGCAAGGAGCAGGACCCAAAGGCATCTGCATACTCAGAGATGCGTTCGAACCAGAGCCCCATGGAATGCTCCTTTAGCACTATGAGCAGGTCGGCATCGCTGCTGGGTACAGCCTCTCCACGGGCCAGGGAACCGAACAATCCCACGCACAGGACCCTGTGGTCCTCCACCATAAGTCTCTGGGCACACTGGATCAGTTCGGCTACGGCCCGATTTTTATCTAGAAAGGCGATCCGCACAGAACCGAAGGATCGCCTCTGCACAGCAGATGGCCTCCTGGCTGTCGGATTCAATGTAGTAGTCAGCCGGTTTGCCATAATCAAATCCATTGGGGTAGCGCGTGGGAATGTAAAAGCGATCCAAAATGCGGCCGCAATTTACCAGGTCCTGCGTAACTCCAGACTCAGGAGGCAATTCTTCCAGAAAACGCTTTATGGAATGCCCCCAGGCTTCACCACCTAGGTGCTGGTACAGGGCCCTCAGGGCCTTCTCGGCGGCCTGCTGAGCACTGAAGCAGGCCCACTCATGGTATCCTTCGGTCAGGTCGTGACGCGCGTGATCAAGGTCACGCTGTGCCTGCTCGAACCAGTCTCTTGCCCGGCTGCCCACACCTCTCCCTCTGTTTCTCCGAGTTCCCAGGCCCTGAGATTGTTCCTTGAAACTGAATGGTAACCCCAATGTCTCTCGGGATCAAGGAAAGATCACCAACCAGCAACTTAGGGCACCCGCTACAGAATCAGCACAGAGCACGTTAAATCAGCACAGAGCACAGGGCACAGAGCAGGCTAAAGCGGCACAGAGCCAGCTAAAGCAGCACAGGGCACAGAGCACGGAGCAAGCTGAATCAGCACATAGCACAGAGCACAGAGCAAACAAAAACGGCACAGGGCACGGAGCCAACAAAAGCGGCACAGAGCAAGTTAAATCAGCACAGAGCACGGAGCACAGAGCAGGCTAAAGCGGCACAGAGCCAGCTAAAGCAGCACAGAGCACAGAGCACAGAGCAGGCTAAAGCGGCACAGAGCCAGCTAAAGCAGCACAGAGCACAGAGCACAGAGCAGGCTAAAGCGGCACAGAGCCCGTTAAAGCAGCACAGAGCACAGAGCACAGAGCCAGCTAAAGCGGCAGAGGGCCGACAAAAGCAGCACAGAGCACGGAGCACAGAGCAGGCTAAAACAGCACAGGGCACAGAGCCACCAAAAGCAGCACAGAGCAAGTTAAATCAGCACAGAGCACGGAGCACAGAGCAAAAGAGAAAACCTTAAAGCCCTGAAAAGCGGCACAGGGCCCGTTAAATCGGCACAGAGCACATGGCACAGAGCCACCAAAAGCAGCACAGAGCCAGCTAAAGCAGGGAAAACCTTAAAAACGAAGAAGCAGCACATGGCACGGGGCAAGAGAGAAAAACCTTAAAACACTGGAAAGCAGCACGGAGCACGGGGCTTTGGGGCCTGAGAAAAGAAAGGCTCCGCCCGTTGAGGTACGCCATCTGTAACCCAACATATTGTAATTACTGGGTTTATTTTCAGAATGGCCCTCTTTGTTGCATCTTTCCGACAGGAAATGCATCTTAGAAAAACCTTCCCGAATTGTCAACTCCAATCCTGTTGCCTCCTGCTCCATCCCCTAGAAGACCTTCCCCGGATCAATCCGATCCTTGGAGCCCAAAGCCAAGAGTGGCCATAAGCATTCCAAGGGCAAGAAACTCATGAGTTATCAGGAAAACCTCTCAACTGGATTTGCAGCTTGGGCCCCTCCATAGTCCATGCCCTCCCCCTGTGCCCACCACTGGCCCAAAGCCACTTAGCCTTTTCATGCAATCCTGCCTGGAGCCATATGCCCTTTGTTGCCTTTGATCCAAGCTCGTGGTAAGGTTTGCCAAACTTCGGTCCCTGCCTTGCTTTTTTCTATGGATAATGAGGGCCGAGGCTCCATTGCTGGATGGAGGGGTTCTAATGGCATCCGGAAGCCATCTTGTGGACAAGCTGGAGAAATGGGTTTCCCGGATCCCGGGGCTCAGGACCTACCAGGAGCGGGAGCACCGCCGGGAAACAGACAAGCGGGTCCGAGAACAACTCAACTCCAGGCTGAGGCTGGTCCTGGAGGAGCTCCGGGTACTGGAAAGGCGTATTGCGGATTCAGGAGCCCTGGAGCTTCTGCCAGAGCTTGACAGGCTCTGCTCCAGCTTGCAACAGCTCTCTGATACCATCCTCTATGCAGCCTACGGGTACGGAGGTCTCCTGGACCTGGAGAAGATCAGGGAGGAGCAACTGGCCAGGCTATATGAGTTTGATCTTTACCTCATGGATGATGTGCAGGCCATGGAGGAGGAGGCCCGTTGCCTGGCGAGCGCAGCCCCGGGCAAGGAGGGTTTCAGGCGCTCCTTGACCGAACTGGAAACCAGATGCCGTCTCCTGCAGGAGCGCTTCGAGAGAAGACGCGATTACATGACCAGAGTCGAATAGACTGCCCCCCAAGGAGGGAAGAGGCTTCAGGGAGGTTCCCATGAGTCAGTTCCTGGAGGTCATAGAATGGTTCGATGAAACAGGCACAGAGATGGTGCACAGGATTCCCGAGAGCGGTTCCGCAGAGGTCAAGTTCGGGGCTCAACTCATTGTCAGGGAAAACCAGGCCGCGGTCTTTTTCAGGGACGGCAAAGGCTATGATGTCATAGGCCCTGGACGCCACACCCTGTCCACCTTGAATTTGCCTGTTCTGACCAAGATGTTGAGCCTGCCCTTCGGGTTCAAGAGTCCTTTCAGGGTTGAGGTGCTCTTCGTGAACCTGAAGGTCTTCACACATCTCAAATGGGGGACCAGGGAGCCTGTGGCCTTCAGGGACAAAGAGCTTGGGGTCCTGCGCTTGAGGGCCTTTGGCCGTTACACCCTCAGAGTGGTTCAGCCCCTCCTGTTTGTAAATACCCTGGTGGGAACCCAGGGCATTTTCACCACAGAAGACATCTCCGATTACCTCAGAGATGTCATAGTCTCCAGGTTCAACGATCTTTTGGGGGAACAGCTTTCCTCGGTCTTTCAACTGCCAGAGCGTTACGATGAACTTGGTGTTGCCCTCAAGACAAGGGTTACCCAGGATTTCAACAAGTACGGGGTTGAATTGCTGGACCTCTTCATAAACAGCATCACACCCCCCGATGAAGTACAACGCATAATCGACGAACGAAGCTCCATGGAGGCCGTGGGAGACCTAAATGCCTTCTTGAAGTTCAAAGCCGCCAAGGCCCTGGAAGAGGCAGCCAGAGGAGCAGGCACTGCAGAGGGAGCCGCTACGGCAGCCTCATCGGGCATGGGGCTGGGGGTGGGGGCAGGCATGGGAATGATGCTTCCCGGCATACTGCTCAAGAGCATGAAGCAACAAGGTGATCTTCAGGTCCCAAGCATCCAGTGTCCCAAGTGCTTTGCCACCACCTCTGCTGAGGCCAGGTTTTGCCCGGCCTGCGGGTATCAGCTTCTCAAGGCCAATGCCTGTTTGCGTTGCGGGGCTGACCTGCCCCCAGAGGCCAATTACTGCATGCTTTGCGGGGCCAAGGTGGAGAGGGTTCAAAGAAGCTGTCCCAAGTGTGGAGCCGCTGCCCTGGCAGAAGCCGTTTTCTGCAATCAGTGCGGGGAAAAACTACCTGAACTGACTCCATGATGCGCCTTGTTCTTTCTTGTCCCCACTGCGGAGCCCAGATCGACTCCCTGGAAGAGGAGCATGTGGTCAGATGCAGCTTTTGCTCCTCCAAGCTCCTGGCCTCGGTTCAGGGAGGTTCACCGGCTTACAGCATTTCCCCCAATCTCACCGAGCCTGGAAGGGTCAGTACCATGCTGGCCCAGCGCCTAAGAAAAGAGAGCATGGACCCTTCTGGGCTGACCCAGGTGATGCTCACTCATCTGCCCTTCTGGAGGCTCCAAGCGATCTCCTACAGATGGATCTTCGGGACAAGAAGCATGGGCAAACCCGATCCCTCAGAGCTATTGCCTCCTGCTTCCGAAAGGGTGAGGGAGCTTGTGGTGCGGCCCCTGGACCACACCATAGCGGCCTCCAGACTCAAGCTGGTGGAATTGCCCAGTCTGGGGGTCAGGGCCCAGGTTCTACCCCTGAATCCTCTGACACCGGGGGAGGTTAAGGAATCCTTCCTGCCTGTGGAAACATCTCGCCAAGAGGCCCTCGAGGCCTTGAAGAGACTCGCTCAGGCCTACCCTCAGCCCCATGGGCTCAACCCGGAAATGGTATCTGAGAGCCTGGTGGGAGCAAGGCTTACCCTGATCTTCTTGCCTGTCTGGAAGGGGGTGGTGCACACAAGAGAAGATGAGCATCATTTTTTTCTGGATGGGGTGGATGGAAGATTCCTGGGCAAGTCAAAGGCCTCTTCTCTTAGGCCCCCGAGCTCACAACCAAAGACTCGAAACTTGCAGCTGGGAGAGCTCAAATTGCTTCCCTTTCGATGCCCCATTTGCGGATGGGATCTGCCTTTCCGCCCCCAGAGCCTGCTGCATCTATGTCCCAGCTGTTTGAGGCTGTGGGAAGGACATGAGGGGAGCTGGAGGCAGGTGGCCTATGAGGTGGCATCACCCCCGCAGGGGCAGGCCTGGGACAAGATGCTTTGGGTGCCCTTTTGGTGCATAAGGTGCAGGTTCTCAGATGGTAAGAAGTCTGTTCAGAGCGCCTCTGAACTGAGGGGACTGGCCCTGCAGAGCAGATGGGCCTCTGGCCAAACACCCAGCCAGGAGCCGGCCCGACTATATGTGCCGGCCATGCGCCTTCCAGACCCCAAGGTGAGCATGAACCTGGCAGTCAAAATCACAGGGGCCCAGCCCAGCATGCAACTGTGCAGATTCCCCCAGGGACTCAAGGTGGACTCTGCAGGGGCCAGCCTTGCTGCCCGAGACGCGCTCCAGATGGCCCTGCCGGTCCTGGCAGGCCTGCTGCCTTTCAGGAACCGACAGCTCCTGGAATGGCTGGCAGCAGTGAAGCCTCAAATGGGGGAGCCCCAAGTAAGGTTTTTGCCATTTATTAGAAAGGACATCTTCTGGGTCCAGGTACACACCAATGCCAGCTTTCCTCATAACCCAAGGTGTGCGGACCTGATGGTGGAAAAGCGGTGAACAGGACACACTCCTGGTCAGAGACATGGATTTCAGCAGAGGATTTTTTCTCCAGATACTCCGGGATCATACCGGATTTCGATTCATTTTTGGCCAGCCTCAAGGCCCCAATTCCCCAGAGCATCAGGATAAATACCCTGATGGGAAGCCCGGAAGCAACCCTCAGGACCCTGGTGGCAGAAGGCCTCAAGCCCATCTCCACCCCCTTGGGCCCGGAGTTTGTGGTGGTGGAGGGCCTGGAAAGCCCCGGGCGGCTTCTGCTTCACTTCACAGGCCACATATACTCCCAGAGCCTGGGCTCTGGAATTCCGGCCCTGGCCCTGGCCCCTGGGCCCGGGGATCTGGTCCTGGACATGTGTGCAGCTCCTGGAAGCAAGACCACCCAGATGGCGGCCATGATGAAAAACCAGGGTAGGATAGTGGCCAATGAACCCTACACCAAGCGCCATCCAGGCCTGCTGGCCAACCTGCACCGTATGGCGGTAACCAATACCGTGGTGACCGCTTACTCGGGCCAGGATTTCCCCATGAGAGTCCGTTTCAGCAAGGTTCTGGTGGATGCACCATGCTCCGGAGAGGGAAACGGCCGAGTGGATTCCCAGGGCCGTCTGGTGGGCACAACCCCGCGCCAGGGCGATCTACAGGAATTACAGTACAGGCTGCTTTTGAGGGGATTCGAGCTTCTGGAGCAGGGAGGGGTCTTGGTTTATTCCACATGCTCCTATGATCCTGGGGAAAATGAAGCTGTGGTGGACAGGCTCTTGAGGGAGAGGGAGGCCAAGCTGCTTCCCATAGAGCTTCCCATTGCCCACGACCCCGGAATAAGTCAGTGGAAGGGATTCCAATTCAGTAAGGAGCTCACCAATGCCTGGAGGATCTATCCCCACAGGCTGGACACAGTGGGATTCTTCCTGGCCAAGCTCACTAGAGCCTGAGGCCAGAAGATCCCTAGAGGCGTATTTCCTGGATCGCTTCGGAGTGAGGCCCCAGGCCCTGGCCGGGCTTTCCTTCATGAGCAAGGGCCAAACTGTTTACGCTCTTTCCGCCCTTCCAGAAAGCCAGGAAGTTTCGGCCAGGCTGCGGGTGGTATCAGTGGGGCTTCCCTTTGTGAGAATCGTGGGACGCTACATGAAGCCCACCTCTGCTGCACTGAGGCTCCTGGCAAAAGAGATCTGTTGCAACAGGATGAGCCTGGAGTTGAACCAGGCCTTGGAGCTGGTACGGGCCGGCCAGATAGAGTTGGCCCACTCCCTGAAAGAGGGTTACGTACTTTTGGAGATTCCAGGCCTGGTCCTGGGATGTGGCCTGGCGCTACCTGGCAGAATCAAGTCCCAGATCCCCCGCAGGGAAATCAGAGCCCTGCTGGGAGGAAGATGAAAAGGTACTCAAAGGGGGCTTAAAGGCTCACGGGGCTCATGAGCTTTGAGCTTGTGGAATCAAAAGATCGTAGGACTGCTGGGCCTCTCCGCCCTGGCCGTCGCTTACTCTAATGTCCACGTGCACGGGTTCTTGGGGCGCCTCGGTGAAATCCCACTCCAGAAGCCCTGTGGCAGGATGGATCCTCATCTGGGCCGGAGGGCTCCCTTCCAGCCTGAAGCTTAGACGGTCATTGTCCGGATCCACGGCCTTCACCGCATACCTGTATTTCCCAGGGGCCCAGAGCCTCTCAGGAGGATTGGAAGTGATCTTAGGAGGCCTGTTCTGAAGTACGATTTCCCCGGAGAGGATGGTGACAGACTCCCCGCCCGAGACCTCCATCTGGATTTCCGCCTGGACCTTGTCACCCCTGGCAAGCCCTTGGCTGGAAAACTCCAGGGAATCCCCTTCCTGCACCACCTCCCCGTTCACCATCCATTTGCACTGCAGCAAGATCCCTTCGGAGCCGGCCGACTCCTGCACGATGCTGGCCTTGAGAAGGTCCCCGGGGAGAGCTGGTTGAGGCCATATCTGGACCCTGGCCTTGGGTGGCAAGGGGCCCAGAATCACCCTGGGCTGAGACTCCATGGGCTCCCCCCAGGTCTTGCCGTCAAAGGGGAAAACCCTCACGACCACCCTGTCTCCTGGATTCAAATCTTCTGAGCTCAAAGTCTCATCATTTTCCCCTTCCAGTTGGGATTCATTCACCTCCCACTGGTATGCCAGCTCCACCTTGTCTCCGTCCGGATCCACTGCCTGGACACTGGCCCGCAACTGCTGACCCAGTCTTGGGCTGTAGGGGTATATCTCCACCCTTGTCACCACAGGAGGGCGGTTTTCTCTGGCAGCCTTACCTCCTGACTCCTTGCGCTCTGAGCAGCCGGTGAAAAGCACCATGATGAGAGCCAGCAAGAACACAGAGCATGCCTCTGGCATCCCAGCCAGCCTTTTTTTGGGGTAGCTCCTCATCCCTGGATGATCTCTTTTATGTCCTCGGGATCCTCGGCAAAAAGATATCCGCTTTCCCTCAGGCTCACATATTTTAGTCCTATGTCTCCGCCAATGGATCGCACCACTCTTTTGTAAAAGGGTGTGCTCTTCTTGTTGAGATATATGAATCCCCCTTGATTGTCAGCCACCTGGATCTGGCCGTGGACCTTGCCCCAGATCAACACCTTGGCTATCTCCATGTTGGAGCCTATGTTTCCCCAGACATCTCCCCCTATCAAAACAACGCTGTTTCTACTCAATCCTGCAGCCATATCCACCAGCTTGCCGCTCTTTCGGTATTTCATTCCAACATTGCCGCAAACCTTTATGAAGCAGTCAAACTGATTCTCCCCTATGCTCCAGTGCACGTCCCCTCCCACCAGGATCTTGCAGCCGGAGTTGTCCTTCTGGATCCTTCCCACGCTTCCATCCACCTCCAGGCGAGTGTTGTGGGTACCTCCGGCCAGACCCCCTGCCACATCCCCTTCCACTCTGATGAACCCCTCCCCCACGGCCATGCCCACCCTGTCCCTGGCAGATCCCCTTACCTCCACAGAGGCCCTGGCCGAGCGATAGGCCAGATAATCCCCCACATTGCCCTCCACCAGGATCCTGCATTCGGGGCTGGAGGCCTGCATCCCCATTCCTATGTAAGAGGGCAAAAACTCCTGTGAGGAATTGACGAGCTTGAGCTCCCCTCGGCTGAGATAACACCCTGCGTAATCAACACATGGAAACTCCAGAGGACCCCGGGCAGCCTCTGCAGCCATGGTGGCCAGGTAACCCCTTACTATCTTTTGTTTCTCGTTTTCTGGCAAAGCCTCCTGGAAGATCTCCAGGATGGTGCTGATGTCCTTGAGCTGCTTTACCTTTTGTAGCAGCGCCCTCCACCCAGGGTCTTCCACAAAGGCCTGGTCGTCCTGCTCCAGGTAGGGCCTAAGCGCCGGGATACTTAGCAATTTCTGGAAAAGCCCCATGACCCCTCTCCATTGAGCTAAATATTCTGCGGAGCCCAGAAGCTCTTGGAGATCCGCCTTCAAAGAAGAAGATCTTCTCCACCTCCAATGTCCAGAGCCTCTAACCTTTTTCAGGCTTCCTCATATCACAGGGAAAGCACGGAATCAATCCCAGGGGATCAGAGCCCCAGATAAGATTTTCTTGACTTCAAGTGGCGGATACTTGGGCTGCGCCCCCAATTTTCTTCTGCCAGTTCTCAAGCCCAGACTGCACAAAGACGCCATGGGGAAAAAATCACGTTTCATGGAGCATGAATGGATTCAGCTTAGGATTTGGTAAACTTAGCCCTGGCAGACTCATAGGTCTTCCTGAATGCAGCCACCACATCCCTGTCGAACTGGGTGCCTGCCAGCCCCTGGATCTCCTTTAGAGCCTCTTGGGGGGGCATGGCCCTTCGGTACACCCTGTCCGAGGTCATGGCGTCAAAGCCGTCGGCCACTGCCAGGATTCTGGCCGGAAGAGGTATTTCGAGCCCTCTTAGGCCGTCGGGATATCCTTTCCCATCCCAGCGTTCATGGTGGTGTCTGATCACCGAGCGTTCCAGAGGGAGCAAACCCAGGGGTTTCACGATGCGTTCACCGATGATGGGATGGGTCCGAATAACAGAGATTTCCTCCTCGCTGAGTGCTTCTGGCTTCATGAGGATGGAGTCCCGGATACCTATCTTGCCGATGTCGTGCACGTATCCGGCAAAACGAAGCATGTCCAGATCCTCCCTTTCAAGCCCCATGCTCCTGGCTATGCTGACAGCCCACTGGGTGACTCTCTGGGAATGGTCCCTGGTATAGGGATCCCTGGCCTCTATGGTTGAAACCAGGGACACCAGGGTGTCTGTCAGTGTGGCATAGAGGCTTTCATGGAGGGCCTGGTTCTCCAGTGCCAGGGCAGCCTTTCGCGCCAGGGCGCTGAGCAAGGTGAGGTCTTCCCTGCAAAAACCCCTTGCTGAGATCTTGTCTTTAACGTTTAGCACGCCAAAGAGCTCTCCGGCCATGCTGAGGGGAACCGAGATAAAGGAAGCACCCCTGGAGCCTTGCAGCCTCTGGAAGTCAATTTGCTTCTTACCTCTCATGATCAGAGGCCTTCCTTCCATGGCCGCCTTGGCAACAGGGCTCTCTCCCAGAGGAACTGTGAGCCTCTCTTGCACCTCTTTTCCCATGCCCACGGCCGCCTTGGTCACCAGGCACTTTGTTTCTTCATCCAGGAGCATCAGGGAGGCTCCTGTGGCCTCTGTGACCTCTGCGGCCATGTCCACTATCTTCTGAAACAGGTCTTGGCCTTCCCACTGGCCTGGCTGCATGGACTCACTTATGGCATAGAGCTTGGAGAGTTCTTCCAGCTTTCTTTGGAGCTGCCCGTTTAGCTTTTTTATTTCCCTTTTCTGGGCCAGCTCCTTGCTGAGGAGGGAATTTTGCACCAGGAGAGTTCTTTCCTTTACTGCACGGTGCAAGGGAAGCTCCACCTGCTGGAGCCTGAAGGGTTTCACTATGAAATCCGAGGCGCCTCTTTTCATGGCATCCACGGCGGTCTCTATGGTGGGATATCCTGTCATGACCAGCACGGGTACTGTGGTCCACTTCTCTTTGACCCTCTCTAAGAGCTCCATACCGTCCATTATTGGCATGTGGATGTCCGTGAGAAGCACATCCACCACCTGGTTCTCAAGAACCCTTAAGGCCTCCTGACCATGGGAAGCCTCCTTTACATCTCCCACTCCCAAACGTACCAGCATGGCCTTGAGGGTCTCGCGGGTCAAAACATCGTCATCCACTATGAGCATCCTGAACTCATGGAGACTGCCATGGGCATTCTTGCCAAAGGATCCTGCACATGGATCCATCTTCAGGGCCGCATCCAAGCTCACTTCTCCTCCAATGCCTTTTCTATGAGTCGGCGCCTGATCTGGGTACACACCCTGCGCTCTATGAGCCTGCGAGTGCCTGGGTTGGATAGGCTGTCCAGTATTTGGGCCAAGGGGACCTCCTGCTCCAGATCCGTAAGTCTGGAGCTCTCTGCCTTGAGGCTGAAGCTCCTAAGTAGTTTTCGGGGCCTGTTCATCATATAAAGAAGCCTTTGGGAGCTTTTCCAGGCCTGTTTTTTCTTGCAAGGAACATGCCCCGGATGAGGCCCAGGCTAGAGCAAGGACTCCTGAAGAAATCTCTTATACTGGGCCGAAAAAACTCTTCCCAAAAGGGATCTGGGTTGGGAGCCATGGAAGAATAATCGTCAAGACCTTGACGATATCTTTCTGCTTTCGTCAGAAATTCCTCTATTTTTCAAGCCCAGGCCCAGCCTTCGCATCTTTTCCACCAAGGTGGTGCGTTGGATACCCAAGAGGCTGGCTGCCTTGTTTTTAACGCCCCCTGCACGCTCCAATGCCTGAAGGATAAAGCTTCGCTCGGCATCTCTTATCCAGGCTGGCAGATCCATGCCTTCCTCGGGCAAAACAGGACCTGTGTGGGTCTTTTTCCCACGGGCATCTACATAAGGAGGCGGCAGATGAGAGGCCTCCACCATGCCTTCGCCTTGGAGGATGACCATTCTCTCCACCAAGTGTTCCAACTCCCTGACATTTCCTGGCCAGGAATAGTTCATAAGGATTTCCACTGCCACCTGGCTGAAGCCTGCCAGTCTCTTGGCCCTGGCAACATTGAACCGTTGCACGAAGTGCTGGATCAAAAGGGGAATGTCTGATTTACGCTCCCTGAGGGGAGGCACCCTGATGGGAATCACATTGAGGCGGTAATAGAGATCCTCTCTGAATCGGCCTTCCTTGATGGCCTCCTCCAGGTTTCTGTGTGTGGCTGCTATTATCCTTACATCCACCCTGATGGGACTGCCTCCCCCCAGGCGTTCTATCTCGTGTTCCTGCAAGACCCTCAGGAGTTTGGCTTGAAGCTGGGGGCTCATATCGCCGATCTCATCCAAGAACACCGTGCCTCCCTGGGCTGACTCGAACTTGCCTATACGGGTCCTGACAGCTCCGGTAAAGGCCCCCTGTTCATGGCCGAAAAGCTCGCTTTCCAGAAGGTCTTGGGGGATGGCGCTGCAGTTTACCACCACCAGAGGCCTATCCCTCCTGTGGCTGTTATAATGCAGGGCCCTGGCCACGAGTTCCTTGCCTGTGCCACTTTCTCCATAAATGAGCACAGTGCTGTCGGTGTCGGCTACCTTCTCCACCATTCTCTGGACAGATTGCATGGCCTGGCTGTGGCCGATGAGGTTTTCAAAGCGGTACTTGTCCCTGAGTTGCTGCCGAAGCTGCAGATTCTCCCTTCTGAGCTGACCGAAACCAAGGGCCTTTTTGAGCACAATCCTGATCTCTTCCAAATGAAGGGGCTTGGTGATGTAGTCGAATGCACCCAGCCTCATGGCCCTCACCGCTGACTCTATGGAGCCATGCCCGGTCAATACCACGGCCACAGGCGGCATGGGCATGCGGCCCAGGCTCTCCAGCAACTCCAGGCCGTCGATTCCTGGAAGCACCAGATCAGTAAGAAGTACGTCCAGATCCCCTTTTTCTATGATAGCCAGGGCATCGGGGCCCGTGGCAGCGGTGATGACCTCAAGGCCCATGCGCTGCAGGAATTCCCTGAGCAGCTCCAGTACCCTTCGGTCATCATCCACCACCAGGACTTTTTTCTTCTCGCCCATCACTCCTCTAGGAAACCTTTGTGCCGGAAGGGACATCTCCGTGTACGGTGAGGATCCTGGGGCCCGCCTCCCCCACTGCCGCAAGGAGCATGCCCTGGGAGACCTGCCCGAAGATGCGCGCGGGTTTCAGGTTGGCCACAACCACCACCATCTTGCCCCTTATTTCTTCAGGGGAATAATTGGAGGCAATGCCGGCCACCAAGACCCTTGTCTGACCTGCCATGTCCACAACCAGTTTGAGCAGCTTCTCCGAGCCCTTTAGCCTCTCGGCCTGGATCACCCTGGCCAGCCTAAGATCCACCCTTCTAAATTCATCCAGGGTTATCTCAGCAACAGGCTCCGGCTGCCCGGAACCTGCTTTTTGAGAGCCTTGGCCCCCTGCTTGCGCCAGGCCGGCCCTTTCCATGTCCACTCTTGGAAAAAGTGCCTTGGGCCTGCCCAAGCAGGTCCCTGGCTCAAGCAGGCCCCATTTTCCAAGCTCCAGAAGTTCCCCTTTTTTCCCAGGGGCTGGAAGCCCCAGCTGGGAAGCCATCTGCTGCGAGGCTGCTGGCATCACGGGCCAAAGCACAAGGGAAATCAACCTGTTGACCTCCATTACATAGTACAGGACGCTCTGCAATCTTTCCCTTCTTGAGGGATCCTTGGCCAGACGAAAGGGTTCTGTTCTGTCTATGTACCTGTTGGCCAGCCCTATGAGCTCCCACACAGCCATGAGAGCCCGGTGAGTCCCCAGTTGAGCCATTTCCCTCTGGTAAGTCCCCAGCATCTCCTGGGCCTTGAGGCGCAGCTCTGCATCCAGGCTCTCCTCTGTATGGGGCCTTGGGACTCTTGCATCACAGTACCGACCTGCCATGCTCAAGGTGCGCTGAAGCAGGTTGCCCAGATCATTGGCCAGATCTGCGTTTAGTCTCTGCACCAGGGCCACTTCGCTGAAGTTGGCATCCAGGCCAAAGGCCATTTCCCTGAGCAGGAAATACCTGAAGGCGTCCACCCCGTACTTTTCTACCAGATCCAGAGGCTTTACCACATTTCCCAGGCTCTTGGACATCTTGGAGGCCTCCACATTCCAGTAACCGTGCACGTTGAGGCTGCTGTAAGGTGGCAAACCCGCAGCCTTGAGCATGGTGGGCCAGTAGATGCCGTGTGGCTTCAGGATATCCTTGGCTATGAGGTGCTGGGCATAGGGCCAAAGCCCGGAGAAACGCTCGTGGTCCGGATAGCCCAGGGCACTCACATAGTTGATGAGGGCATCGAACCACACATAGGTCACGAAATTGGGATCAAATGGCAGGGGAATTCCCCAATCCAGCCTTGCTCTGGGTCTGGATATGCAAAGGTCCTCCAGAGGCTCCCTCAGCATGGAGAGTGCCTCGTTCCTGTATCTCTCGGGTCTTATGAAATCTGGGTTCTCTTGAATATGTGTCTTGAGCCAGTCCTGGTAACGGCTCATTCTGAAGAAGTAGTTCTCCTCCGCCCTCTTCTCGGGCTGTACCCTGTGCTGGGGGCAAAGCCCATCTTCCAGCTCCTTTTCCGTGTAAAACCTCTCGCAACCCGTGCAATAAAGACCTTCATACCTTCCGAAATAGATGTCCCCGTTTTCGTAAACCCTCTGGAGTATGCTCTGTACCACCTTCACATGGCGCGGCTCTGTGGTGCGGATGAAGCAATCAGGCTCACAGTGAAGCCTGGGCCAGAGCTGCCTGAATGACTCGCTCACCCTGTCCACGTATTGCTTTGGATCCATGCCATGATCCTTGGCCGCCTGCAGCACCTTGTCCCCATGCTCATCGGTGCCAGTGACAAAGAAGGTCTCATAGCCCATGAGGTGATGGAAACGCCTCATCACATCAGCCAGGATCGTTGTGTACGCATGGCCCAGATGAGGCTCGGCATTTACGTAATAGATGGGCGTTGTAATGTAGAATTTCTTTTCCATGACCCATGTACCTCAGTTTATTTCAGTTCCCGGCTCTCAGGCCCTTATCATCCACCAGGCAGTAAAAAAGCCAGCCCACAGAAGCCCTAAAGTCCGGTGAAGCTCTGTTTCCCAAAGGCCGGGCAATGAATCCTCCAGAGAATCAGGCCCCAAGAGCTTCAATGCATCTCATGTTTCCTCGGGTTTGGAAGGTAGAACCTCCAGGATCTCCCCCAGCTCCACTTCCAGCTCCTGCCCCTGAGAGTTCTCTATGACCAGCTTATCCGTCAACACATTGACGCGCTTTACCTTTCCGGGCCCTTTAGAGGTATTGACCCACTTGCGCACCGGGGGAAACCTTCTCTTGAGTTCCTGATACATCTTGTGCTCGTAGGCCAGGCAGCACATGAGCCTGCCGCAAACTCCCGAGAGCTTCAGGGGATTCAAGGAGAGGTTCTGGTCCTTGGCCATGCGCACAGATACTGGCTCGAATTCCTGCAGAAAAGAGGCGCAGCAAAGTTCCCTTCCACAGCTTCCAAGCCCGCCCAGCATCTTGGCCTCGTTTCTTACACCAATCTGTCTCATCTCCACCCTGGATTTGAATCTCCTGGCCAGCTCCTTGACCAGTTTTCTGAAATCCACCCTGTTTTCGGCTGTGAAATAGAAAATTATCTTGCTCCCGTCGAAAAGCGGCTCCACCTCCACCAGCTTCATGGGTAACTGGAATTCCTTTATGAGGTTCAAACATTCCTGTCTGGCCCTTTGCTTTTGTTCCTTGAGCCTTTGGGCCTGCTCCAGGTCAGCCTTGTCAGCCCTTCGCAAAACCTTCTTCAAGGCGGCTGTGTTGCCTTCCTGTTGATCCAGCTCCCAGGGCTCCACCGCTACCCATCCCAGGGCTGGGCCCTGTTCGGTCTCCACGATCACCCATTCCTGCAGGGGACACTCAAGCTCCCCACACTCGAAAACATATATCTTGCCGTTTTCCCTGAATCTGACACCCAAGACCCTCATGAATCTTTTACCCTACTTTCCGGGTTGCGCCTGGCTCTGGAAGCAGCTGCCCTGCCCTTGCCTTGATCCCAGCCAGCAGATTCTCCAGCAAGAGCTGGGGGTTGATGTTTCGCTCCAGGGCCTCCAGGGCCCTCCCGCTCATTTCCCAAACCTCCAGGAGCCACTTGCGCCGCCCCAGGGAATAAGATCTCTTGGAAATGTTCTCATCTGTATCTTCTGCACCCAGCTCTTCCAGGAGCATCTCCCTTGTGGTTGACCTCATGGCCTCCAACCTGGCCGAGGCCTCCTGGCGACTCAAGGCCCACATCTTGGCCTTCTCCAGCAGTTCCACAAGGCCCAGCCCCTGGATGGAGTAAAGAAGCTCCCTGGCCTCATTTCTCAGGAGTTCCACATCCTCCTTTTCAAGAAGCAAGGCCCTTCCTATGCTGCCCTGGGCCGCCCGAGCTGCCTGGGCCGCCCTTTGAGGCTCCCATCCCAGCCGTTGGATCAAATAAGCCGACACAGTTGCTTCAGGCAGGGGAGCAAACCTTAATTTCTGGCAGCGTGACACCACAGTGGGCAGCAGGGATTGCTCTGAGACGGCCAGAAGCACCATGACGGTGTCAGCAGGCGGCTCTTCCAAGAGCTTGAGAAGGGCATTGCCTGCCTGGAGAGTCAGATCCTGGGCATCCTGGAGAATCGCTACCCTGTGAACCCCTTCCAGGGGCCTATACATGAGCCTGCGCTGAAGCTCTCTGACCTGTTCCACCAAGATCTGTTTACCCTGGCGCTCCAACCATATGACATCAGGATGCGTCCCGTCCCTTACCTTCCTGCAGGCAATACAATGCTCACAGGCCTCCTGGCTGCGGGATACGCACTGAATGGCTTTGGCAAACTCCCGGGCTGTGGTGCTCTTGCCAACTCCCTGGGGCCCCACGAAAAGATAGGCATGGGCCAGCCGAGAGGCCCCCAGAGCCTTTTTCAAGACAGCTATTATTCTTTGGTGACCCACTATGTCAGAAAAAGACAAGTTTCAAACCCCCAGGTGTTTCATGACCTGATCAGAAACCGCCCTTGCCACCACCTCGGCAGGGGCAGAGGCATCCAGCACCTTTATCCTCTCGGGATCTTCCCTGGCCAGCTCCAGATATCCCTGCCTCACCCTTTGGTGAAAAGACCTCTCCTCCTGTTCAAATCTCCCCTCACTCAAGAACTTCCCCTCTGCAGCCAATCTCTTGCGGGAGCGCTCCAGGCCCATTTCCACGGGACAGTCCAGCAATATGGTAAGGCCCGGTTGCATTCCACCTGAGGCCAGGCAACTGACTTCCCTGACCAGGCTCAGATCCAAGCCCCTACCATAGCCCTGGTAAGCCAAGGTGGCGTCCGTGAATCTGTCGCACAGGACCACCTCGCCCATTTCCAGGGCAGGCCCGATCACCTCGGTCACGTGCTGGGCCCGGCAGGCCGCTATCAAGAAGAGCTCTGTCATGGGTGCCATGCCCTTGCCCTGGGAGCCCAGAATTATGGAGCGCAGGAGATCACCCACAGGAGTCCCCCCGGGTTCTCTAGTGACCCTGACCCTGATCCCCCTCCCCCTCAAATCCTGGGCCAGCAAGGCCAGTTGGCTGGTCTTGCCGCTTCCCTCTATGCCCTCGAAGGTAATGAAGCCCTTCTTACCATCCTGGTGCCGGCTCTCTATGACCGCCCTCCTCTGCTCTTCCAAAGGCCCCGAGGCCAGATTTATTTTCCCTGGGCAAGAAAGCCTCCAGAGCCAGATCTGGCCCGAGTCGCCTTATGCGCCAATTCAAGAGGGGAACAGCCTGAGAAACTCTTTCCAGACCCAGGTCCCCCACCGCCCCCACTCCCTCGCCCAAGAGCATGGGCGCCACGAAGCAAACCACCCTCTGCGCCACTGCAGCCCTCAAGAAGGAGGTGATGGTGTACCCTCCTCCTTCCACCAAGATGGAGGAGATCCCCTCTTGGGAAAGCTCCTTGAGCATTTGATTGAGTTCCACTCCCCCCTGGGGATGCCTGGAGCAAATAAGCAGGCGGGCGCCTCTTTTCTCCAGAGCCGAGGCCTTGTTTTGATCCACAGGCTGGCTGCAGACCACCCAACAGGCTCTGTCTTTAGACCCTTTGTCCAGGACCTTTGCATCCAGGGGGATATTCAAATCCGAGGCCAGGATCACCCTCAGAGGATCACGGCCTCTTACGTGTCTTACGGTGAGACTGGGATTGTCTTTGCGCACGGTTCCAGCTCCCACCAGCACAGCATCATGCTCTGCTCTCAAAGCATGGGCCATTTTTCTGGAGGCTTCAGAGGATATCCAGCGGGAGTCCCCAGCTCTTGTGGCTATGCGCCCGTCCAGGGACTGCGCCCACTTGAGGGTCACCCATGGGAGGGAATTTTCCATCCAGTGGAAGAACACGCGATTGAGTTCCCTGCAACGCTCCTCCAGGACCCCCACCGTGACCTCCACCCCATGTTTGCGAAGCTCTTCAACCCCCTTTCCTCGAACCAGGGGATTGGGATCCATGACACCCACCACCACCCGCCTGACCCCTGCCTGCACTATCCTCTGGGTACAGGGTGGGGTTTTCCCATGGTGACAACAAGGCTCCAGGTTCACGTATAGGACAGCATCCTTGGGGCAGCGCTCAAAGCCTCTGAGGGCCTCGACCTCCGCGTGCGCCCCTCCGAAACGCCTGTGATATCCTTGAGCTATGATCCTTCCCCCACTGACCAACACAGCTCCCACCATGGGATTGGGGCTCACCCATCTTCGGCCTCTGGCTGCAAGGGCCAGGGCTCGGCTCATGAAAGACTCACTCTCCATGCTCTTCCACCCGGGACTTGGGGCCAGCCTGCACTTTTGAGCCAAAAAACACAAAGGGCCAACTCATTATAGAGAAGCCTACACCATTTACCAAGGCCAAGGGGTTTGAGTAACTCCAGGCAGCAAAGGGGTTACTCGCCCTGCCCGGGTCAACTGATCAGAAAGCTGATGGCCTGGTTTGAACATGAGAACTACTGATTGTAACATGGGTTTTGGGGGCTAGGTTCCTGCTTGAAGTTTTCATTCAAGGCTTGAGGGTTCAGGAGATCTCTTCCATGGAGCTTTCCATAGGTGCTTTGAGGCTGGCAAATCCTCTTGTTTTGGCTCCCATGACCAGCTTCACGGATCATCCCTTCAGGGAGATCTGCGCCAGCATGGGGGCAGGCCTTCTGGTCACCGAGATGCTAAGCGCCGAGGGCCTTGTGCGGGCAAAAAAGCCCGGCAGGGACCTCCTGCCACCATCCAAGCGCCATGGGCCTGTGGCTGTTCAGCTCTTCGGAGGCTTTCCAAATCTCCTGGCCGAGGCTGCCCGCATCTGCCAGGAAGAAGGGGCCGACCTGGTGGATTTGAATATGGGCTGTCCGGTTCCCAAGGTGGTTCGAAGGGGGGCTGGAGCAGCCTTGCTCAAAGACCTGCCCCTGGCAGCCCGCATTCTGCGGGCCATGCGCAAGAAGCTGAGCATCCCCCTTACGGTGAAGATCCGATCAGGCTGGACATCTCAAGAAAACGTGGTCTTAGAGATGAGAAGGATTGCCTGGGACTGCGGTGTGGATGCCATGACACTGCACCCAAGGGCCAGATCCGAAACTTATGCCCAACCGGCCAGATGGGAACTGCTGCGAGCTCTGGCGGAAAACTCTCCCATTCCAGTGATAGGCAATGGCGATGTACGCATTGCACAGGACGCCTTGCACATGCTCAAAGCCACGGGTTGTCAAGGCGTCATGATAGGCAGGGGGGCCATTGGAAATCCCTGGATCTTTAGGCAGGCACTGGGGCTTTTGGCCTCAGAGCCTTGCTTGCCCGGGCCGGACAGTGAAGAGATCTGGAGGGTCTTAAAGATGCATCTTGAAAAGATTCTGGAGCACTACGGTCCCCAAAGGGCACTGGCCCCTGCCAAGCTTCACGCCTCCAAATATATCAGAGGCCTGGAAGGAAGCGCCTTTGTGCGTTGGAGATTAAGTGGCAGCCGCGAGCTGGGGGAACTGGAGCAGATCCTGGAAGGTTTCCTGACGCAGAAACACCATGGCAGAGGGGGGATTTCAGAGGGTTTCAACCTGGCATGAATCCCTTGGGAGCAAGCTCTTTAGCCGTGGATCTGCTCCCCATTGTTTTCTTGACATTACAAAGGGTTCTTCTATAATAATTTCAAGTTATCCTTGAAGAGTTCCAGTGTGCGTGTGCGTATGCTCAAGGGGACGGACGCGGCCATGGACTTGGGGGAAATGAAGCTCCTGCGGGAAAGAATCCAGGCCTTGATCCGATCCAACGATGAATTGCGCAAAGAAAAGCAGAATATGGCAGAGTCCCTTAGGCTTCGCGAAAAACAGCTCCTGGAGTTGAGGCAAAAGTGCGATCTCTATGAGAGAACTCGCAAGGAGGCCTACCAGCGCATAACTGCCATCATAGAGAAGATAGAGGCCATAACATGAAGCAGGACTCCTCTCTCAAGCGTGTTCCCATTGAAGTGCTGGGACATCAGTATTTTGTTAGAACCGACGGAGATGAGGAGCATGTGCGAAGGGTAGCCGATTACGTCAACAACAAAAGCAGGGAGATAATGGAGGCCACACACACCATCAGCACAGTGGATCTTTTCATCAAGGTGGCCATAAACCTGGCTGACGAGCTCTTGCAGGAAAGATCGGCCAGGGAGATGCTCAGAGAGCAGGTGGCCCAGGAAGTGCAGGATTTGATAAGGGGAATAGACTTGCACTTAAAGGAGGTCTCGGAAAAACCATGAGGCATGAAACAGGGCCCGTTTCAGCACTCCTCGCGGGCCCGGCCCCTGACCCAAGATGAGGGCAAGCCTCTTGGCAGGAGGAGTTGACAAAATATACAGGTGTGGGAGAAAGGTCTGGAGTGTAAGTTCCCTGCCGGGTCATAATTCAGTGGCCCGAGAGGGCAGCTAGGTTGTAAAGGGCGTATGGGCAAGAGGCTTAGCAGCCTTTGGCCCTCGACCCTGGAAGATATGTTGGATCCAAGAGCAAGCATGGAATAGTCGCATGGGGCAAGGCCTTTTAAGAAAATGGAGATCCATGGAACCCCTTGGGGGTCTCCTTGAGAGCTGAGGCCTTTTCACCGAGGCGATAGTCAAGCCGCCCCTGCTCCTTTCCTTCTGTTTTGCACTCCGCCTACTCTCCCCTGCCATAATATACCGTCCTCTGGCACGAGCTTAGGGTTTTGCTAAGGGGACCTGGATCGGGAGGTAGGGCATCGTGTTCATATCCACACATTGGCTCATGGTGGTGGCCTTGGCTGTTTTGGCCCTGGCCGCAGCAGTGGGTTACCTTGTCTTCAGGCTGCTGAACGCCAAGAGAGCTTCTGGCTCTGCCGAGGCCGCGTATCAAGCCCAGGAGGAGGCCAGGCGCGAGGCAGAATCTCTGCTCAAGGAGGCCAGGCTCCAAGCCAAAGAAATCCTTTATCAGTCCAAACAGGAATTTGAACGGGAGAGCAAAGAGCGAAGGGCAGAGCTTCAAAAACTGGAACAGAGGCTTCTTCAGAAAGAGGAGAACCTGGACAGAAAGGTAGAGCTTCTGGACCAGAAAGAGATGAACCTGGCCCGAAGGGAAAAGGCCCTGCTCCAGGCCGAAAGGGTTCAGGAAGAAAAGTCACAGGAGCTGGAAAAATTGCTGGCAGAGCACAGGAGCCGCCTGGAGCGTCTGGCAGGCATGACCGCCGAACAGGCAAAAGAGGAACTCATCCAGAGCATAGAGGCAGATGCCAAGGAAAGGGCGGCAAGATTTCTCAAGCGGCTGGAGGAGGAGACCAGGGCGGCTGCGGACAAGAAGGCCAAGGAGATCATATCCCTGGCCATACAAAGATGCGCTTCGGAATATGTAAGTGAGAAGACGGTTTCTGTGGTGGCCCTTCCCAACGACGAGATGAAAGGCCGCATAATAGGCAGAGAGGGAAGGAACATCAGGGCCTTGGAAGCAGCCACGGGCATAGACCTCATAATAGATGACACCCCCGAGGCGGTGATCCTTTCGGGGTACAATCCGGTCAGGCGGGAGGTGGCCAGGCTCTCACTGGAAAGGCTCATCAGCGATGGCCGCATCCATCCGGCCAGGATCGAAGAGGTGGTGGAGAAGGTCAAACAAGAAATAGAGGTGACCATAAGGGAAGCCGGAGAGCAGGCGGCTTTTGATGTGGGGGTCCACGGCATTCACCCCGAGTTGATAAGGATGCTGGGGGTGCTCAAGTTCCGAACCAGCTTTGCCCAAAACGTGCTCCAGCATTCCCTGGAAGTGGCATTTCTTTGCGGGATAATGGCCGCTGAGCTGGGCCTGAGCGTGCGCCAGGCCAAGCGGGCAGGGCTTCTCCATGACATAGGCAAGGCTGTGGACCATGAGGTGGAGGGCTCCCATGCTGCCATTGGTGCAGAGCAGGCCAAGCGCTACGGGGAGTCCCCCAGGATAGTCAATGCCATAGCAGCCCACCACGACGAGGAGCCTCCTCAGAGCAGCCTGGCGGTTCTGGTTCAGGCCGCCGATGCCCTCTCGGCTGCCAGACCAGGGGCCAGGAAAGAGATGCTGGAAAGCTATGTGAAACGTCTGGAGGAGCTGGAACGCATAGCCAACTCCTTCCCTGGGGTGAGCAAGTCTTACGCCATCCAGGCAGGCAGGGAGGTGCGCATAGTTGTGGAAAGCGACAAGGTCACCGACGAGGGAATCTCCCTCTTGAGCTATGACATAGCCCGCAAGATAGAAAAGGAGCTCACATACCCAGGACAGGTGAAGGTCACAGTGATAAGGGAAACCAGGGCCGTGCAGTATGCCCGCTGAGCCTGGCCCGCATGATTCACCATAAATGAACAATGCGGGCCTGTTCCAGCATTTCCTGGGATAACTGATCCACCCCAAGCCCAGGCCTGATGGGTTAAGTTAGGGGCAACCCGGAGATTTGACTGCCAAGCTCACTGCTTCTGGGCAAGAATCCTGGCTGGGAGGGGCCTTTTCATCCGGGGCTGCTTGGACCCAGCAGCCTGGGGGTGCTGAAGGCCCTTTGATGGGCCTGGCCATCATAATGCAAAAGACCCCTTACTCCCAGACGGCTTAAGACTTGGTCCACCTCTTTCCAAGAGATCTCAAGGGGTCTTAAGGAAGCCAGTGTGATGCTCCACATGGCCTCAAAGGAAGGCACGAATTCATAGGCCGCAGCCACATGGGGAAAGCACTCCTTGATCCCCCGCAGGATCTCCATGTGGTATTGGTCATAATGGGATTGATATAAGACCCCACCGCTTTGGCACACAAATACCCCCCCTGGGGCCAGCCTTTTTTTGATCAAAGCATAAGCCTCTGGGGAGTAAAGGTGGGCTGAAAGGTCCCCCGCCCTTTCGGCTGGATCAAAGGGCTCTGTTAGATCAGATATTATGATGTCATATGTCGTCTTGGCTTGTTTCAGGAACTCCATGGCGTCCCTGGGCACCACCTTGACTCTTGGGTCCTCCAGGGAACCACAGTTTAGCTCCCGGAAACGCTCCCGGAAAACAGCCACAACCTCCTCATCTATGTCCACGATCACTATCTCATGGATTCCCTCATATCGGAGCAACTCCCTGGCAGCACAGCCGTCTCCTCCCCCCAATATCAGAACCGAGCAAGGGCTTCCATGGATGACACAGGCCGGATGAACCAGCAGTTCGTGGTATATTCTCTCATCGCTGGCTGCCAGCTGGACCTTCCCATCCAGGATCAAACAAAGGCCATAGCCCTCAAGTTCCACCAGTTCCATCTGTTGGTAACGGGTACGAAGCAAAAAGGGACTGCCCTTGACCCTCTTGAAGCTGATGCGGAAAGGCCCATCCTTGTCCAGGAACCAGGCCCCTCCCCAAGAACTAAGCATGCTTCTTAGCTCTTCCAATGCATCCTGCGGTTCAAGCACGCTACGGGAAGGCACCACCTCGACCATGGACCATGCCTCCTTGAATCCAGCGCCGCACCCATCCTCCAGGCACACCCAATCCCGTCAGCAAACTCCCTTTGGCCCCGAAACCTTCCCAATGGTGCATGTTTTGATATCAATGGTCAAGGCCAGGCTCATGAAACCCACCTGCACTTTACCCTGCAGCTTTTCTCATCAAAAGGGTCAACTCATGGCAAGCTTCTTTTTTTGCCATGCATTCCATAGAATCCCCTGGGAAGAACCTCCAAGATCTTTCCATTGCTTTGCACTAAAAGAAGCGGATGCCAGAAGCCAAGGGATCTACTTGTTGACCCAGGCCAAAAGAGAGCATACCATAGCCAAAACAGCTGGCCTTCCATGGCAAGGCAGGCTTTTGGGATCTGCGGGCTTTGAGCCATGCTCTGAAGGGTCTGTTCCTGGCCTTGTCTGGATGGAGGTACAGTCTTTTTCAAAGGGTAGAGTCAGCTTCTCAAGCATACTATCTGCCTGGCCTGCTTTGTGCAGGGCTTTTTTTGGATAAGCAGGCCCATGAGGTAAGAAGGCATGGACATTAACGGAGTCCTTTGGGGTGTATTACTTCTGGCCTTGGCCCTGGCAGCGGTTCTTTACCTTCCTGCCAGACTCACAAGAAGAGCCATGCACGAGGTGATAAGAAGATTCTATGAGCAGCAGGCCCTGGCCCCCGAGAAGGCAAGGACAATTGCCGAGCTGGGGCTGACCCCGCCTAGCTTCGTGGAGAAGCTTGCAAAACCGAGGGACTACAAGCCTACGGCCCTCAAGCTGCTCCAGCAGATGGATGCAGTTCAGATGACACAGGAAGGCAAGCTCTTTCTGGTGGAAGAAAACCTCCACCCAAGCCTAAAGATCACCTCCAGGGCATCTTGAGCACTCACGCTCTCAACTCAAAAACCTGCTCTCATCCCTTTAATTCTGGTCTTTTCACTCAAGAGCGCCTTCCCGGATCAAGGAAATCAGGCTATGGGGCAGCTCTTCATGGGGCCTCAGCCAGAATCTCCAGAGCATATCTGCTACTACCCATGCCCAGAGCCTCTGCCTCAGAAATCTGGACCATGGGATCCAAAAGGGGATAACTCAGGGCCCCCAAATCTGCCCCGGATCTTTCCCTGACCATATCCAGTGTTGCCTTATCCAGAGCCACGGGATCCTGTGAAGCCATTATGCCTATGTCAGGCACCATCTTTGTTTGAGGCACATTAAAGCAATCGCAGTCCTTGGTCATGTCCATCAAGACATTGAAAAAGAAACATTTTCCTTTTTTCCCTAGAACTACCCCCATGGCATGCCGCGCCATTTCCCTTTGTAGCTGGGGTGATTCCTTTCCAAAATTGTACCTGACCGCATCGAAACGACACACGGCCAGGCACTCCCCGCAGCCTATGCAAAGCTTTGCCATTATATGGGAAACCCCCTCCTTCTCAAAAATGGCCTGGGTGGGACACCATCTTCTACACTTGCCGCAGTTCTGGCAACGCTCGGCAATCACCTGGGGCATCACCGAGGAATGCTGTCTCATCTTGCCTGCCCTGGAAGCCAGACCCATGCCCAGGTTCTTGATGCATCCTCCCATGCCTGTGCCGGGATGCCCAGTGGGGTGCGAAACCACCAAGAGAGCATCGGCAGCCAGGATCTCCCTGGCGATCTTCACCCTGTATCCCTGGGGAAGGCTCACCTCGGCCTCGGTGTTTCCCACCAGTCCGTCGGCCAGTATGAAGGGAGCGCCTACCTTCTCTATGGAGAACCCGTGACCATGAGCCAACAAGATATGCTTTACAGCATTGTCCCTCTGCCCCTTGTAGAGAGTGGCGGTCTCTGTCAAGAAGGGGAGAGCCCTGCTTTTCTTGACCCATCGAACCAGCTCGGCCACTATCTGAGGCTTCACGTGGGTGGTATTGCCCTTTTCCCCCACATGCACCTTGATGGCCACCAGATCCCTTCTGGAGATGCACCTGGAGACTCCAGCTGCCTCCCAAAGTCTTGCCACGGCTCTGGCCTGGGCCCTGGGAGTCGTTCCATCGGGAAGTTCCATCAGGTAGACCTTGGATTCCATGACCTCCTCCAAAAAAAACTTGGTTCTCTTGCAAGATCCCTATCCTACCCTGCTTCTTTTACCAATGCGAGAGTGGGCATAAATTGAAGGCCGATGCAAATATGGGGTTCAGGACACATGAGGCCTCTTGAAGCCCCTATTGGGCTGCTTTCGCTTTCCTTGGGGAAGCCCAAGAGTTTCCTGTTTCATGAACATCGAAAATCCTTGCACAAGATCTGCATCTGGGTTATAGTGATGGGCACCCTTTGGGGGAAGATCTCCTTTTTAAAGGAGCAAAAGGGGCACGAGACCTCCCCTTGAGAGCAAGGAAGGCTAGGGAGGCTCACCTGCAAGATCGAGGCCTTGTGGGCATGCCCAGACAGAAAGGAAGGTGAACGGCTTGACATCTTATAGAGCCCTCGAAGTGGAGGTCCACGACAACGACGTGGAAAAGGCCCTCCGCCAGCTCAAGAAAAAGATCAACGACGAGGGACTGTTCAAGACCCTCAAGCTCAAGAGAAGCTACGAGAAGCCCAGCGAATACCGCCGGCGTAAGGAAAGAGAAAGTCGAAGGCGCAGAAACAGGATGCTGGCCCGCAGAAGACAGCGGGAGCGCTGAGCTTTCAAGAACCCAGCCTGCCTACCCCACATTGTCCAGGATTGGGGGATAATGTGGGGTAACTTCACAAGATACTGGGTCAAATTCATTTGTGCTAAAACATAGCGGGATTCTTCCTCCGGGATCTGCCATGGGCTTGAATTTGAAAATGGCAAGTAGCACCGGGGGAGATTGGGGTATTGTCCCCAAGGCCAGGGGACCTGGCTATAAAACCAAAGGGTAAAAAGGGGGAAGAATGCCCCGAGGCGGCCGAATAATCTTCTTGGACGTGGGCAATGTCCTCATCGATGACGATCCCTTTGTTTGCGAGGCTTTTCGTCTCATACACCGGGCCCTTCCCCCACAGAGTCCCAGGGCTCAGATGGATCGTTTCCTGGGAGATGCAGAAAGGGCCTTGCGCTCCCATAGGCACATGGCAGTGGAGCGCATGGGCATGCGCTGCCTGAAAAAACAATGGCCCAAGGTTCGCAGAGCCATCCAGGAGGAGCTGGGCAGACGCTGGTTGCGCCTGGTAAGAGCTTTGCCTGGCGCCCTGGAGGCCGTAAGAGCCCTCCACGAGCATTTCAGGCTGGGCATAATAGCCAATCAGCCGGCACAGGCCTTGGATTTCCTTGAGCAACAGGATTTCCTGAGTCTGTTTGATGTGGTGATCCTTGACTCAAACCATCCCGTGAGCAAACCCAACACCGCCATATACCGCATAGCCCTGGAGGAGGCCAGGGTGGATCCCCAGGAGAGCCTCATGGTGGGAGACCGGCTGGACAATGACATCATCCCTGCCAGGCGCACCGGCATGAGAGCAGTGCTTCTTTGGCTCAGCACCAAAGAAAAGGGCTGGGATCCCAAGGACCACTGGGGGCAGATCATGCGACCCATCCTTGAGAGGCTTCCTGCCCCCCGCTGGGACAATATCCCACCACAGGAAAGGCCCTTGGCCATGGCCGCAGGCTGGAACCAGCTTCAGGGAGCCCTGGATAGAGCCTGGCAGGCATCCATCTGAACCCGAGTCAACCAAGAGCAAACTAGCATCATGAGAATCTGGGCAGACCTCATGGGCAGGCCGAGTCCCCACCAGCTCTTGGAGGAGGCCACTGCCCTCTGTCCTGAAGCACCTCCCTCAGACTCTTCAGTGCGCAGTTCATTGCCGGGACCCCGCCGTACACAGCAGTCTGGAAGATTACTTCAGCCACCTCCTCCACGCTACAACCCACGTTCAGAGCCGCATGCATGTGTAACTTGAGCTCTTCTTGCCTCTCCAGGACCGTCAATGCAGCCACGGTGATCAGCTGACGAACCTTGTGGGGTATCCGTTCCCTCGCGTAAACCTGCCCGGTCACAAACAAGGAAAGCTCTTTGGCGAAATTCTCGTCAAAAGACCTCCAAAGCTCAAAAGGCTTTTCCCCTTTCCAACCATCAAAATACATCGAGGCTATTCTCTTTGTCTTTTCTCTCACTTCCTGGGACATGAACCTCTCCTTCCTACGCCAAGAGCTTTGGCTTTGGGTTCAATACATCTGCCTTTTCCAGCCCGAAGAGCTCCAAGGCATTTTTTCTGGTGCATCTGGCCACTTCTTCGGGGGTCTTCCTGAGGGTCCTGGCCACCCTTTCGGCCGTGTACCTGAGATAAGATGGCTCGTTTCTTTTCCCCCTGAAAGGCACGGGCGCCAGGAATGGACTGTCGGTCTCCAAGAGCATCCTCTCCAAAGGAATGCAGGAAAGCACGCTCCTGAGCAAGGTGGCGTTGCGAAAGGTCACAGAGCCGGGAATGGACAGATACATCCCCATTTCCAGGCATCTCTTGGCCATGGAAGAATCCCCGCTGAAGCAGTGAAGCACCCCCCCAACTTCCTGTGCTCTTTCCTCCTGAAGAATCCTTAGCACCAGTCCATGGGCCTCCCTGTCGTGGACCACTAAGGGTTTGCCCAGGTCTCTGGCCAAACGGATCTGTTTTCTAAATGCCTGGATCTGAACCTCCTGAGGGCAGAGGTTGCGGTAAAAATCCAATCCCATCTCCCCAATTGCCACCACCCTGGGATGAGAAGCCATGGAGCTCAGCATGGCCAATGCTTCTTCAGAGCACTCTTGGGCATCATGGGGATGAATTCCCACTGCAGCGAAAACACCTGGGAATCGTTGGGCTATTTCCAGGGCCTTCTTGGAGGATTTAAGACTCGTGGCGCAGCTCACCACTGCTTCCACACCAGCTTGCCTGGCCCTCTCCAGAACCTCTGGCAGATCCTCCTCGAACTGGGGCATGTCCAGGTGGGCATGGGAATCTACCAACATTTAAGCACAACCCCTGGCCCGCCTGGGCTCCCCTTGCCAGCAAGGCTTTGCCTTAGCCAGGTCCATCACTCTATCCCTACTATCTTTTTGGCCCAGCGCTTCTTTTGCTCCAGGTTCCCCAAACGGGCGTACATGACCTTCTGTGTTTGAGGGGATCCTGCTCCATGCATGGACTCTACCAGGGCAGTCCCCCCGCTCATGTTCTCTATGAGCCTCAAGATCTTGAGCCTGGCCTCCACTGGAACCCCCTCTGCCCCGGCCAGGTACTTGCGCACCAGGTGGCCCACCTCGGTGCTCCTTAGGTCCCCTTCGAAGGGCATGGTGGCCAGGATCCCTCCAGCCACATCGTGGGCCAGCCTAGCGATTTCATAAATGTGCCTGGTTACGTTGTGCTTTGTGGTGTTGGCCAGCAGGGGATCAGGATAGAAAGCCCCTGAGGGAGTCCTGGATCCCATGGCAGAACAAGCCACAGAGCCTGACCAAATGGTCTCTGCCAGATGCATCATCTCAGCCAGTTTCTCCTTGATATGGGAGGCCCCTGCTGTCCCCTGGAACTCAGCAGCAAGGGCAGTTGCTCCCACCAAAACGTCGGAAACACCCCCCTTGCAGCCCCCATAGTTCTGCCTGTGCAGGGTGGCGAACCGCTCCACCAGAAGGGAGGCCATATCTGTCTCTCCACACAGAAAGACCCTATCCCAGGGCACGAATACATCCTGGAATACGACCAGGGCCTCTCCCCCCACCAGGCCGTAGCGCGGGTTGCCCACATCGATGCCGCCCTCGAACTTGCGCTCCTCATTGGTTTGGCGGCCGAAGATCAGAACCACCCCAGGAGCATTCAAGGGCACGGCGCAGGACACGGCGTACTGTTTCTCCTCAGGCCGCAGGGCCTGGGTGGGCATGATCAGAATCTCGTGGGAATTCACGGCCCCTGTCTGATGGGCCTTGGCTCCTCGGATCACTATGCCGTCCGAGCGGGTCTCCACCACATGGGTGAACAGATCCGGATCAGTCTGACGCCCCGGAGGCAAGGAGCGGTCCCCCTTGGGATCTGTCATGCCCCCCACCAACATGATGTTACTGTCCTGGACGTACTTGAGGTAATCACAGAAGCGTTGGAAATAGCTCGTGTTATACTTCTGGTCTGTGTCGTACGAGGTCATATAAACTGCGTTTAGTCCGTCAAAACCCACGCATCTTTGAAAGCAGGTTCCTGTCTCGTGGGCTATGAGCCTAAGCATCTGGACCTTTTTTATGAGATCCTCCACGCTTTGATGAATATGTGTGAAGCGGTTTATTCTCTTACCCGTCAGGTGGGACACGGCGGTCATGAGATCCTCATGCTCGGGCCGAAGGGCCAGTTCGTACGTCATGGCTGCGGCGTTCACATGGGGTCTCAAAGCCGGGTGTTCCGTCACGTCGTCCACCCTGCGGCCGTTGTAATACACCATGTGGTGTTGCTCCTTGAGGCTGCGGATGTAGTCCTGAGAGGTGACTATTGGTTTCATGGATTTCCCCTTTCCTGCGGCATTTCTCGCAAGGCCCTTCTCAAGAACTTCCCGGTTGGGGTCTTGGGCACCTCCTCCACAAACTCCACGCACCTGGGATACTTGTATGCGGCCATGCGTTCCTTGCAAAACTCTATGAGCTCTTCGGGGCTAAGCCTTCCTTTGAACTGGTCTCTTAGGGCCACAAAGGCCTTGACCGTCTCTCCACGGTAAGGGTCTGGGACACCCACTACTGCGGCCTCCTTTACCCCAGGGTGCAGATAAAGCACATCTTCCACCTCCCTGGGCCAGACCTTGAACCCAGAGGCGATGATCATGTCCTTTTTCCTGTCCAGAATGTAGAACCAACCTTCTTCATCCATTGTACCGACGTCTCCGGTAAAAAGCCAACCTTCCTGGATGGCATGGGCCGTTTCTTCGGGCTTGTTCCAATAGCCAGACACGATTCCCGGGCCCTTCACTGCCAGCTCTCCCACCTGCCCTGGAGGTAGCTCCTGGGAGCGATCTTCCAGATCCACTATCTTGGCCAGATGTCCGGGGATGGGAAGTCCTATGGAAAGGGCCCCTGTGGATGGATCCACTGGCGCCCTGAGCCCCAAAGGAACCAGGTGGGTGGGTGAGGTGCTCTCTGTGAGACCGTACACGTTGTGGATGTAGCATCCTGTCAAGGACTCGAACCTCTCGACTATGGCTGGACTCACGGGGGCCCCACCGCTGAAGGCCTTCCTGAAGCTGGAGATGTCCCTGCTTCCCACAGCCTGATCGTTCATCAAGGCTATGAACACCGTGATGGAGCCCATGATGAGGCTCACCCTCCATTTCTCCACCATCTCCCAGGCTGTGGATGTGTCGAAGCGGTGAAAAAGCACCAATGGTATGCCTGAACAAAGAGCAGCACCTATATGGGCTACCATGCCCGTGACGTGAAACAAAGGAGCCACCCCCAAGAGCACATCCGAGGGCCCAAGCTCCCAGCATCGGCAATAGACCTCGGAGTTGAAAACCACGTTCCCATGAGAGTTCATGGCCCCCTTGGGGGGACCTGTGGTACCTGAGGTATAGGTCAGGTAGGCCACCTCGTGGGGTTCCAAGCTGACCTCAGGAGGCTTCTGCCCCGAGTGTTTTTCCAAAAGATGGAGAAAGTCCTCTGTTGCCAGCCCCAATCCCTTTACTGCGCTCTTGAGGGCCTCAGGCACAGGGCTTGCGGAGTCCAAAAAATCCAGTTCCGAAGTTGTGATGATTCTCTGTAGGCCTGATCCTTTAGCTGCCTTGCAGGCCACATCCCTGTACAGAGACTCCAGGCAGATCAGGACTCTTGCACCCGAGTCCTTGAAATAATATTGGAGTTCCCTCTCCTTGTACATGGGATTGAGGGGCACCACGATTCCTCCTGCCTTCCATACCCCCAATTGGGCTATGACAAACTGGGGCACGTTCTGAAGATAAAAAGCCACCCTGTCTCCTTTTTTCAAGCCCCCCTCCAGTAGGGCGCAGGCAAAGGCATCGCTCATCTCCTCCAGATCCCTGTAAGATAGGGTCCCATTGAAGTAGTGAATAGCCGGCTTCCCTCCCCCATGCTCCAATGCCTGCCTGAGATGTTCCAGCTGGGATCGGGCTTGGGGTTCCAACTCAGGCTCGTACTGACGGGGACAAAGACGAATCCAGGGCCTGTCATGCACCAATGAAGCCATGGTTCACCTCCTACCAAACGGTCCATCCGCCGTCAACAAAGATGGTCTGCCCTGTTATGAAATCAGAGGCTCGCGAGGCCAAGAAAACCACTATGCCTTCCAGTTCTTCTGGCTGACCCCATCTTCCCATGGGGGTTCTCTCCACGATGAACCTGTAGCGCTCAGGGTCGTTTTTCAGTGCTGCCACCAGCGGGGTTTCAAAATAGGTAGGTGCTATGGCATTAACATTAATATGATAGGGTGCCCACTCCAGGGCCATAACCTTTGTCATCTGTATCACCCCACCTTTGCTGGAGGCATACGCCACCTGATTGGGCAGTCCCACGGCTCCCAGGATGGAAGCCACATTTATCACTTTTCCCCCGCCGCGGGCCATCATGTGTCTTCCAACGGCGCGCCCCACCAGAAAATAGCCCTTCAAATTCGTATCTAGTACCTTATCCCATTCTTCCTCGGCCAGCTCCACCACGCTCTTTCTGATGTTTACGCCTGCATTGTTCACGAGAATGTCTATGCTGCCCATCTGCTGCAATGACCGCTCGAGCATTTTTTCCACACTCTGTGCATTCAAAACATCCAGGTACACAGACATGGCCCTTCTACCCATGGCCATTATCTCCTGAGCAACAGTGGCCAGATCCGCCTCGCTCCTGGCACAAAGAACCAAATCCGCTCCAGCCCTGGCTAGCCCCTTGGCCATGGCCCGACCCAGCCCCCTGGAAGCCCCTGTCACCAATGCCACCTTCCCCCTAAGATCAAAGAGATCCATGGCACACCTCCTCATCTGGGAGATTTTAGCACCAAGAGCTTATGCCCCCAATCAATTCCTTTTCAAGCTCTCCAGGCCATGGTGCGCTCCGGGGGGGGCATGCTGGAAGCAGGCTTGGGTGGGAGTCAGGCCAACCCAGAGGTAAGGGTTTTTTTGAGAAAGACATCTCTGCAAGGTTTTGCTGTTGACAAGTCTCATAGGCTTTGTTACATCCTCAGCCATCCGCACAATTAAATCCAGGGGAAGGCCAACAGAGGCCTAGCAGAAAGGAGGGGGCGTCATGGCTCGACGGATCACCAGGAGGTCTCTTCTCAAGGGAGGAGTAGCAGGGGGTCTGGTGTTGGGGGCAAGCCTGGGCGGTCTTGGCATAAGCCGGGCAAAGCCTTCCAAGGGCAAGGAGCCTATCCGCATAGGCGGACAGGGGGCAACCTCAGGGGCCCACGCTGACTACGGATGGCAGATGATGGCCGGGGCCACCTTGGCCATAGAGGAAATAAACGCCAAAGGAGGTGTATTGGGAAGAAAGCTGGAGCTCAAATTCATGGACGAGGAGCTCAAGCCAGCCACGGCAGTGAAAAACGCCAGGTACCTGGTGACGGACTGGGGGGCTGATTTCCTTTTCGGAATAGACTCCAGCGGAAGCGCCATGGCAGTGGGCCCTGTGCTGCCCGAGCTGAACAAGCTTTGTTTTTTCTGCCATGCAGCAACTCACCGCCTCACAGAAGAATTGGTCACGGCCAAGGGGATCAAGCAGATCTTCCGAATGGTGGCCCCGGTATACCAGGACGCCTTGGCAGCATGGGTTTTCAAGGATGACTCCAACATAAAGCGATGGGCAGGCATCAACTGCGACTACGAGTATGGGTACGTAGCCTGGAACCTTTTCAAGCAAAACATGAAAAAATTCAGGCCGGATGTAGAGTTCGTGGCCGCAGCCTGGGCTCCTTTCTGGACCATGGATTTCTCCTCCCATATCTCGGCGGTCATGGCCGAGAAACCCGATGCCATCTTTGCCACCCCTTGGGCTGGGGAAGGAGTGATGCTCTTGAGGCAAGCGCTTCTTTTGGGGGTCTTCGACAAGATCCAGGTATGGTGGCAGGGCATGGGGGGTTCAGTAGACCTGTTGGAGGGCATCTCCAGGGAGGTGGAAGGCAACAAGTTCCAGGGAAAGCTTTGGGCCACAGCCAGGTACATACACAATTATCCCGATACCCCGGAGAACAAGAAGTTCGTAGAGGCCTTCAGGAAACGCTGGGGCAAGTTCCCCAACTATTCCGCCGAGAGCAGTTATTCCACGATTTACGCCATCAAGGCAGGGGTGGAGAAGGCACAGAGCGTGGAGACCGCCAAGGTGGCTGCGGCTTTGGAGGGAATGGAGTTGAAAACTCCCGCCGGTTCAAGGCTCATCCGAAAGGAAGATCACCAGGCCATCTACACAGTGCCCGCAGGAAGGGTCATAAAGACTCCTGACTACCCTCTTCCCATCCTGGGGGATCTCAAGGTGATTCCGGCCAAGGATTATTTCCGCAACCCGCCCTTTGAGCCGGTGGCCGCCACCAAGTGAGGACAAAGCCGCCTCAGGCCAATCCCTGGGGCGGCATTTTGATTGCGACCAGGAAGGAGTGAGGATTAAGTGCTTGAGAAGCTTGTGTTCCAAGGGCTGATAGGCTTGAGCCTGGCCATGTATCTATGGCTGCTTTCAGCCGGGCTCACGCTGGTGTTCGGGGTGCTGGGGGTACTCAATTTCGCCCACGGAAGCCTTTTCATGCTGGGGGCCTATCTGGCATTCACCTTTTATGGAAAGATGGGCTGGAACTTCGGACTCTCTGTGATCTTGAGCCTGGTAGGGGTCGGACTCATAGGAGCCATCCTGGAACGTTTTTTCTTCCGAAGGATCTACCACCTGGAGGTTCCATATCAGCTAATTTTGACCTTCGGATTCATTCTCATCTTCGACGACTTGGTAAAGATGATATGGGGAGGTGTGGCCATGATCCCCCCCGTGCCTTCTTTCTTGGATGGAAACCTTCTGGTCATGGGAAGGCCCTTCCCGCTTTACAATCTCTTCATCATCCTCTTCGGGATAGGGGTGGCAGTTTTTCTTTGGCTCGCCCTGGAGCGCACCTGGTGGGGCAGGACGGTGCGTGCCTCTGCCTTTGACCGGGAGATGGCCAGCGCCATAGGTGTGGACATTCCCAAGATATTCACACTGGTCTTCGTGCTGGCTGCTATGCTGGCAGCCTTGGGAGGAGCCCTTGGAACTCCTGTGAGGGTGGTTGCACCTGGTATAGGCACGGCCATGATCATTCAGGCCTTTGTCATAACCGTGATAGGAGGTTTGGGGAATCTGAAAGGGGCTTTTGTAGGAGCCCTCATAGTAGGAGTCTTGACCGCATATGGAATCCTGCTTTTTCCGGTCTTCGAGCTTTTCATAATCTTCGTGGTCATGGGAGTAGTCTTGATGGTCAAGCCCGAGGGGCTGTTTGCTAGGTGAGTCTCGAGTTTTAGCCTGGCTCCTACCGCAGGGCAGGGGGCCATGGCGCAAGCCAAGGGATAGGGAATCTTTGGAGGAGGGTTGGGAATGCCGGGCGACCGATTGGGCAGGGTGCTACTGGGAGCCCTCATATTGTTTCTTGTGGTTCTTCCTATTTTTTCAGGCAGGTATCTACCTTATATGGTGATTCAAATCCTGATATTGGCTCTTTTTGCCATGGGATTCAACCTGCTACTAGGTTACACTGGGCTTTTGTCTTTTGGGCAAGCAGGCTTTTTTGCCATAGGTGCCTATGCCTGCGCCAAGGTGCTCTTGGTGATCCCATCGCTCCTTTTGGGAATAGCGGCAGGGGTCCTGGCAGGAGCATTGGGAGCAGCATTTCTAGGCGTGCTGTGTGTGAGACATACCAGAATATATTTTTCCATGCTGACTCTCTCCTTTGGAATGATGATATACTCCTTGGCCTGGAAATGGAGAGAAGTCACCGGCGGAGATGATGGGCTGGTGGGCATCCCCAGGGCACCTTTGGGGATCCCTGCGTTTTTCGAGATCTCCATGGAACCTATGATCCATTATTATTATTTGGTGTTGGCCGTGAGTGTGGGGGCAATCCTGCTGCTGCGGCGAATGGTGCGATCCCCTTTTGTGCTGGTCTTAAAGGGAATAAGGGACAGCGAGAACAGAGCCGGCTTCTCAGGAATCCCAGTTCGCAGATACAAGCTTGCAGCCTTTGTGGTGGCAGGGGCTTATGCGGCCTTGGCAGGCTCTTTGGTGCCACCACTTGAGAACACCGTAACGCCTCCTTTGGCGCACTGGACTCACTCGGCAGAGCCCGTGCTGGTAACCCTTCTGGGCGGCATCTACAGTTTTTCAGGGCCCATGGTGGGAGCCGCATGCTTTTACCTTCTAAAGGATCTAATCGTGAGGTTCACTCATTACTGGCTCATCTGCTTCGGCTCCATAATCGTGTTGTTGGTATTGCTCTTTCGAGGAGGTCTGGTGGTCTTCTTCCAGGAAAAGGTGCTGGGCCTATTGGGTAGCAAGGATCAAAGGGAGGGAGGCCGTGGGTGAGCTGCTTCGCACAGAAAGACTCACTAAGTACTATGGGGTGGTAAGCGCAGCCTCGGATCTGGAGCTTGGATTCCAGGAAGGGGTGCTCACCTCCATAATCGGGCCCAACGGGGCTGGGAAAACCACGTTCATCCACCTTCTCACAGGCCATGTGAAGCCCGACAGGGGAAAGATCTTCTTCCTAGGCGAGAACATCACCAAGCTTCCCACTCATCTCAGGGTTCAGAAGGGTATTTCCCGCTCTTTTCAAATAGGAGACATCTTTCCCAGGTTGAGTGTGAGAGAAAACATACAGATCCCTGTGGTGGCAAGCTTGGGACTGGGCATGCGTTTCTTTAAGCTCTTGGACAGGGATTCGGTAGTGCAGGACCGAGTGGCTTCTTTGTTGGAAGAGGTGGGATTGAGGGACAAATCTGAAGTGCCCGCCGGTTCCCTCTCCCATGGGGACCAGAGGCTCTTGGAAATAGCCTTGGCCATGGCTCCAGAGCCTAAACTGCTTTTTCTGGATGAGCCCACAGCCGGAATGAATCCTGTGGAAAGGGTGCGCATCCTGGAAAACATAAGAAAGCTCTCCCAGAGGCGAAGCACAACCTTTGTGATAGTTGAGCACGACATGGACATTGTTTTCGCCCTTTCAGACCGCATAGTGGTACTGCACCGAGGTTCTGTAATAGCCGATGGAAGGCCTGAAGAGATAAAGGAGAACAGGGAGGTCAGGGAGATCTACCTTGGGGAGGAATTCCTGTGATCCTTCAAGTCAAAGACATAGACACTTATTACGGTAACAGCCATATTCTCCAGGAAGTCTCCCTGGAGGTGGAAGAGGCGAGGGTCGTGGGTCTCTTGGGTCGAAACGGGGTTGGCAAGACCACAACGCTTCGCACCATAATGGGCCTGGTGCCTCCCCGCCGTGGCGAGATCCTTTTGCAGGGGGTAAACATAGCCGGGAAACCCGCCTATGAAACGGCCCGCATGGGGATAGCATATGTACCTGACGACCGCAGAATTTTCTCAGAGCTCACCACTTACGAAAACATGGAAATAGCACGAAGAAGCGGCGGCCGCAAAACGGGTCCCTGGAGTTACCAGAAGATCTTCCAGCTTTTTCCCATACTGGAAACCTACCGGGACAGGAAGGGAAGTCATTTGAGCGGTGGGGAGCAGAAGATGTTGGCCATAGCCAGGGGGTTAATAGCCAACCCGATTCTGCTGTTGCTGGATGAGCCATCCGAGGGTCTGGCTCCGCTCATTGTGCGAAATCTGGCAGAGGTCACCCTTCGCATAAGAGAGGAGGGAGTCACGGTTCTGTTGGCTGACCAGAACTTCAAATTCTGCCGACAGGTGGCCAGTGTTGGATATATTCTGGAGAAGGGTAGAATTCAGTATCATGCCAGCATGGAAGAAATCTGGCAGAACGAGGAAGTGGTCAGCAAGTACTTGGTGCTCTAATCAGAGAACCTTCCTGTAGATTTCTTCGGCGTCCCTCTGAGTCATGCTCCTTGGGTTGTTGGCCAAGAGACGGGTCACTTTCATCACCCCTGCAGCCAGTCTGGGAATGTCTTCGGTTCCCACACCAAAATCCCCCAGGTTGCCCGGAAGACGCAAATCTCTTCTTAGCTGCTCCATGGCCTCCACGGCCTTATGTGCCAAAGCCCTTGTGGACAAACCAGCGGACTTCTCCTGGAAGATGCAGGCCATGTGGGCAAAGCGTTCCATGGCCCCCAACATGTTGAACTCCATTACTGGTGTCAGCATTATTGAATTGGCTATCCCATGGGGAATATGGAACTCAGCCCCTATTGGATAGGCAAAGGCGTGAACTGCTGTGACTCCGGCATTGGCAAAGGCCATGCCTGCAAGAAGGCTCCCCTCCAGCATCTTAGACCTGGCTTCCAAATTGGTGCCCTGGGCAAAGGCAGTGCGGATGTTGTGGTAGAGAAGCTCCATTGCTCGGCAGGCCAAAAGGTCGCTCATGGAGGTGGCGTTCAAAGAAGTGAAGGCCTCTATGGCGTGGATAAGTGCATCCATTCCTGTGGCCGCCGTGACCGAAGGGGGCAGCCCCATAGTCAGTTCAGGATCCAGGATAGCCAATGATGGGATCAGGTAGGAACTCACCACCCCCTTCTTGAGCTTTTCCTGTTCATCGGAAAGAATGGCAATGGGGGTCACCTCGCTGCCAGTGCCGGCCGTGGTGGGCACAAGGACCAAGGGCAAACCCGGCCTGGGAACCAGCTCTATACCGAAATAATCACAGATGGTGCCCTTGTTGGTTGCCATCACCGAGGCGGCTTTGGCTATGTCCAAGGCGCTTCCCCCTCCCAGGCCCAAGACACAATGCGGTCTTTGACCCTGTGCAGCTTCCAGACATTTTTCCACCAGTTCGTAACGGGGGTCAGGCTCCACCCCGTCGAATACCAGGATCTTGATTCCAAAAGATTTGAGGGGTTTCACCACCCTTTCCAATAGGCCAGCCTTCAAGATGCCCTGATCTGTGACCACCAACACCCTCTTGGCCCCCAGCCTGGAGATCTCCTCGCCTATTCGGCTTGCTGCCCCAGGGCCCATGAGGATTCTGGGCGTTGTCCTGAACATGGATACCTTTGCCCACATGGGATTCCCCCCTTTTGTTACCTTCCTACTATCATCATGAGCTTTCTGTCCTCCTGGATCTTCTCAGGAGGACCCTCGAAAATGACCTCCCCCCTCTCCACCACGTAGGCCCTGTCTGCCACCAAGGAGGCGTTACGGAGGTTGGACTCCGCCAGCAGTATGGATATTCCCTTTTCTTTTATCTGCTTCATGGCCTCTATGAAATGTCTCACCACCAAAGGAGCTAGCCCTTCAAAGGACTCATCCAGCAAAAGGAGATTGGGGCTCAAGCTCAAGGCTCTGGCAATGGAGACCATCTTTTTTTCGCCTCCGCTTAGCTGAGTCCCATTCCTGGAGAGTAGCTTCTTCAAGGCTGGAAATATCTCCAGGGCCGTGTCCATGGTTACCTGAGGAACTCTGCCCGCCCCTTCCAGCACCCAGGCTCCCAGCCTTATGTTCTCCTCCACGGTGAGTTCAGGGAACACTCTTGTGTCCTCAGGGGAATAGGCCAGACCTTCCAGGACCCTCTTCCTGGCTGGCCATTGTGTGATGTCCTTGCCTTTGAAGCTGACTTTTCCCCCCGTGGGCCTGTAAAGCCCTATGAGATTCTTGAGAATGGAACTCTTGCCAGAGCCGTTTCTCCCCAGCAATCCGGTAACCTCACCGGCCTCCACACCCAAGTTCACCTTTCTCAGGATCTGGGTCTTGCCCACCCGGAACTCCAGTGTCTGCGCCTCCAGGAGCATGAGCCTCACTCCTCTATGCCAAAGAGGGTTGCCCTGACCTCCGTGTCTTCCATGACTTCCTGGGGTCTTCCATCGGCCATTATGGTCCCTTCTCTGAGCACCAGTACTCTGTCCGTGTAGTCAAAGACTATGTCCATGTCATGTTCCACTATCATGGCCGCCATCCTGCTGCGATCTATGGCGGCTATTATGGTATCCATGATCTTGAACTTGTCTGCTGTGGCCACTCCACTTGTGGGCTCGTCCAAGAGCAGGAACCTGGATTCCAAGGCATAGGCCATTGCAATGTCGAGCACCTTGCGGTCCCCCTCGGAAAGGTTCAAGGGCAGTTCATTTTCCAAATGTGCGATGTGGAAGATCTCCAGGATGCGGGTCGCCGACTCTGTGGCCTCTGCGTACGAGCCAGCAGGCTTAAGCCACCTCCTGCTCATTCCTCGGATGGAGAAGATGCAGTTGCGCACATTGTCCAGTACAGATAGCTCCTGAAAGAGTTGAGTGATCTGGAAATTGCGGGCTATGCCCATACGGATTCTCACATGGGGCGCACAGGCAGTGATGTCGCGCCCCAGAAATTCGATTTTTCCCTTGTTGGGCTTGATATGGCCGCTTATGAGATTTACAAGTGTGGTCTTGCCCGCACCATTGGGCCCTACCAAGGAGACTATCTCGCCTTCCCTCACCTCAAAAGAGGCCTTGTTGATCACCCTCATCCTTCCGAAGTCCTTTACCAGATCTGTTACCTGAAGCATCAGATCTTCCTTGTTCCCAAGCTCCTGAGCCGGGCAGCCCAGGAGGCCATGGCCCCTGTTATGCCTGATGGCAACAGCAGCACCAATCCTATGAGCGTCACCCCGATGATTAGCATCCAATACTCGGTGCCGCTTATGGCGTATAACTTGAGAAAAGTGAAAAGCACGGCCCCCACCACAGGACCTGCGAATGTCTTGAATCCGCCCAAGAGAGTCATGTACACCACCTCCCCTGAGAAAACCCAGTGGGCCACCTCAGGGGTAACATGTCCGTTCACAAAGCTCCACAACCCGCCGGCCAAACCGCAGTACATACCAGAGATCACAAAGGCCATCCATCTGAACTGCCTGACCCGGATCCCTATCATCTCCGCCCTCACCTCATTGTCACGAACAGACTGAAGCGCTTTCCCAAAGGGAGAGTGTATCAACGCGTACATCAGCGCTGTGGCCACCAGGAAAGCAGCCAGTAGAAAATGGTAATAGAAACCGCTCAGGAACTGGGGTCTTCGCATTCCCTGGAAGCTGTGCCCCAAAATGGACGGTATGGGTGCCCGGATCCCGTCCGAACCACCCGTGAGGTAATACAGCTTAACCAGCAGAGCAAAGACCAACATGGAAAGAGCCAAGGTCAGGATGGAGAAGAAGATTCGGGTATGCCGTACGCACACGAAGCCAAATATGGCAGCCACCACAGCCGAGGCAGCCACGGCCCCAGGCAAGAGGATCTCCATCCTGTAAAGACCTGGCAAGTATCTGCCTATGATGGCCACGGTATAAGCCCCCACTGCAAAGTACGCACCGTGACCAAAGGACAATAATCCTGTGTGGCGCAAAAGCAGATTGAAACCCAGGCCCATTATGCCGAAGCATAGACCTGTCTCAAAAAGAATCAGCTGGTATGATGGCAGAACCCAGCGCAGCAAAACCAAGAGGACCACCCCAGCACAGATGGCCACTCCACGCACCCAGATTCCTCCTTTGATCCCCATCACCTGGACTCCATCTCAGGCTCTTCCGAAAAGCCCCTGAGGCCTTGCCACCAGAATCAACACTGCTATCAGGAAAAGCACGGGCATTTCCAGTTCCGGGAAAAACCCGACCCCAAAGGAACGGGTCTGACCCACTATCAATGAGCCCAGTACAGCTCCCTTGAGGCTCCCCAGACCCCCGATGACCACGACTATGAAGGCCATTATGAGAGGCTCCATGCCGATACCCAGCAGAGCCGGTGAGGTGGGCACCATGAGCCCGCCGGCCAGACCAGCCAGGGAAGCTCCCAACATGAAGGCCAGTATGGTCAGCTTACGCATGGGAATACCCATTGCCTCGGCCATGTCCCTGTCCATGGCTATGGCCCTGAGCATGATGCCCAACTTGGTTCTGGCCATAAAAAGCCATATACAAAGTCCGCAGGCCGCAGTTACCCCCATGACAAATAAAAAATAAGCCGGATACTCGCCTCCCAAGATGTTTACCCTTCCCATCATGTCAAAGGGACCCGACGCGTAGTAAGCCTCCCCTCCCCAGGTAAGCTTTATCAAGTCCTCTATGACCAAAAGGGCTCCGAAGGTAATTAGAAGCTGATATTCCAGGGGACGCCGGTACATGGGCCTGATTATGGTGTTTTCCAACACAAAACCCACTGCTGCGGCCAAGAGCATGGCTGCCACAAAACCGCCTATCATTCCTACGGTGGGCCCGGCATTTACACAGACTCCTATCACCCAGGCCGCCATGAAGGCTCCTAGGGCGAAAAGAGAGCCATGGGCCAGGTTCAATATGCCCATGACCCCCAATATGATGCTCAAACCAAGGGAAGTCAGGAACAGAAATGCCGAGAAGTAAAGCCCGTTAAGAACATATACAATTCCCATGGGTCCCCGTTTGTGTGGCACCCCAAGAGGGGTGCCACTTCCCAATGATCATTCAGGACATCTTGGGTTCAAACCTTCCAGCTCTGGATCCAATCCTCTGTGCGAATGCCGGCAGGGGCGTTGACCATGTGTGCAGGAAACACTTCCATTCTCTTGGGATCCAGGATCGGGAATGGATATCCCTCCACCTTCTTGGAGAAACCCACCAGAACGTCTTCTCTCCCGTTGTGGTCTTGATCTATGTGGAGGTAGCCCGATGGGGTCTCCACCGAGATGCCCTTCATGGCAGCGGATATTTCTTCTGGAGTGGGCCATCCGCCTACCAAAGCAGAGGCTTTTTCCACTGCGGCCTTGTAAACTGCAAAGGCTTGGTATGCATGATAACAGGGATAGGTGGGGTACTTGTTGTAGCGCTTGTAGTACTCTTCCACAAACCACTTGTTTAGAGGCCAGCGGTCGTGGGCTGGATAAAGAAAATAATGGGTGCCTGCACAGCAAATGATCTGCTCTTCGGGGAACTCAGCTCCGATCTCCTGGGGGTAAGGCTCCCCTCTGGAGTAGGCCATCCTGGTCTTCTGGAACAGCCCCATGCCCAGAGCCTGCTTGGTAAAGGTGACCGCATCTCCGCCCCACAGGGAGGAGTGCACGATGTCGGCTCCGGAGTTCATAAGGGTGGTGATGTGAGCAGTATAATCGGTGCTTCCCAAAGCAGGCCACAGAGTCACCCCCACCTCTATGGTGGGGAAAAGCTTTTTCATCGCCACCTCGAATACCCGCCAGCTCTCCCTTCCCCATGCATAATCGGGGTTTATACCGGCAATTTTTTTGACATTGGGAACATACTTCTTGATCATCAAGGCCATCCCGATGTTGTCTATCCCCAGGTGAGCGGCGCTTCTGAATCCCAGGCCATGCTTGGGATACTTGAATGGGCTCTTTTCTCCCTCCAGCAATTCATGGGATCCGCAATCATATGCCACCATGAGGCCTCCTAGCTCGTCCGAAAGCGGCAGCACAGCCTTGCAGTCCCCCGAGGAGATGTAACCCAGGATCACGTCCACTTTGTCTTCCATGAGGAGCTTTCGGGCCAGTTTCACCTGGGCGTCGGCCCCGCCGGCCTCATCATAGCTTTTGAGTTCTATTTTTCTGCCCAGAATTCCTCCCTTCTGGTTGTACACATCAGCCATCATCTTGAAGGTATTGTCTCCCGGAATACCAAAGGGCGCAGCCGCAGCCCCTGTCAAGAAGCTGACCGCTGCGATGCGCACAGGCCCCTTGGGAATCTCCTTCTTTGAGGCTGCCCCAGCCCCTGACACTAGGCCAACGCCGGACAAGGCGCCAGCCCCCAATGCACCCATTGAAGTGCCCTTCAAGAACTCCCTCCTCTTGATTCCACCAGCCATGGCACCCTCCTTTTTGGTCTTTGATGACTCTTGATCAAAAAGCAGCCTCACCGGGCCTCACACAAAAGCTCAACCCGACCATCCACGGGGCCCAAAGCAAAAAGATCTTTCTTTGCAAAATGCAATAAGGATGGAGCAGTGCTTATCACAGGAAGCTCACCCTGGTCAAGAGTCAGAAAAAGGCTGGCTGGATATCCCTGCTATGGACTCATCTTGGAAGGTTCAATTCTCAGTCCAGAGGCCAGAACTGCGCTTCATTCCAGATTTCCTCGCGCATGGCACGCTCCAGGGCCATGAGGCGGTCCAGATGTGCCTTTTCCCACTCGGCCAACCATCCGAAGAGCTCTTTCACGGCTTTGTCTGTGGAGGCCAGTTGCCTCTTGCGGTAGTAATCCATGGCCTTCTTTTCCAGCATGATCCCGATGGACAGGGCAGCTGAATCGAACCAGGTCTCCTCAACCCTCTGTTTCAGATCAGGCCCTATTACCGGATCCTTGAATCTAAGGTCCTTATGAGGAGCCTCCCCAGTGAATTCCGCTTTTTCACCCTTCAGTAGATGCTTGAACTGCCTTTGAAGTTCCTGCCTGTGGCGTACCTCATCCTGGGCTAGATCCTTGAAAAGCTCCCTGGCCACCTCATTGGTGCACCTCTGGGCAGCCACTTCGTAGAATCTGAGGCCGTGGATTTCCAGCATTATGGCCCTTTTTACCGCATCCAGCTGAGCTCTCTGAGAGATCTTGGAGTTTCTTGCCATGAGATCCCTTCCTTATTTGGATTGAGTCGGCCCCCACGAGCTGACCCCATGATCTTAACCCAAAACGGCCAGCTCCCAAAGCCACGACTCTAGCCCATACAACCTCGGACCAGTCAGCCTGGCCTCCATTGCCCAAATCAACGCAATAGCCGGAAATGCCCAAAGACCTTGATTCCCCCTCCATCTCAAGATCAGCTCTCTTTTCTTAAAATCCAGGCCCCACTGCCTTCCCTCAATCAATTAACCTCTTCTGCCCCGCTCAAGAGTTCCCTGTGGAACCTCCCATTCTCTTTATCCTGCCCAGGAATTCCTTCATCTGAATTGTCTCTCCGCAGAGGGCTTGAGCATGAGATTCTCTCTCCAGCATGTCCTCCAGAGAATTCTCCACCCCCATATAGACCGAGCGCTTTGTAAGCTCCAGAACAACTGAGGAAGCGGCTGTTATTTCTTTAAGCAAACTCATGGCTTCGCTCAAAAGCCTCCCAGGCTCCACCAAACGGCTCACTATACCCAGGGCAAGAGCCTGCTTTGCGCTCAGGGGCTTTCCTGCCCAGAGGATCTCCAGAGCCCTGGAGGTCCCCAACAACCTGGGCAGGAAATAGGTGGCCCCCATTCCAGGATGGACACCTATCTTCACAAAGTTGGCATGAAATGTGGCATCCTTGCTGGCCAGCCTCATGTCGCAGGCCAAGGCCAGGCTGAAACCTGCCCCTACTGCTGGCCCGTTTACAGCCGCCAGAGTTGGGATGCGAAGATGGACCAAGCCCAGGAATCGGGAGTAAAATTCTCTGAGCCTGGGCTGTAGCTCCACAGCAGGTTTGGAAAACTCTGAAATGATGCTGTGGTAATCCCCACCAGCACAAAAGGCTGGGCCAGCTCCGGTCAAGATCAGGCCTCTTGCATGCTCCTTTCGGGCTACCTCACCTATGGCCCTCTGGAACTCCTGGGCCATTTCGTAACTTAGGGCATTTCTACTCTCGGGTTGATTTAAAGTCAGAGTGAAAATGCCTTCTTGTTCCTCCAGGATCAAAGTTCTGTACAAGGCTTCCTCTCCCTAGGTACGCAATGCAAAACGTGGATCATGGGAGTCGGGAAGATGACCCCATCAAGATTTGACTGATCTTCCAATGCCCAACCCCCTCAGATCTGCGGGCTCCAGAACCACAGTCTTGGCTTTGATTCAAGACATTCAGGGGCTTGGGCCAAGACCGCTTTCAGTGCCGAAAGGCCCTTTGGCCTGTAAATACCATGGCCACTGGGGGCCGGGCCTCATTGCAGGCCTGAATGGACTCGTAGTCCCTCTCTGATCCTCCAGGATGGGCTATGGCAGTGACACCATGGGCAATGGCCACATCCACCCCATCCCTGAAGGGGAAAAAGGCGTCCGAGACCATTATTGAACCTTTGAGCCCTGCCTTCTCTCTTAGGGTTTCATGCTCTATCTCCTCCAAAGATGACCTTTCCCTCTTCCCCGAAGCCACCTCTGCCTCCAGGAGCTTGTAGGGTATTGAATGAAGTTTGTATGAGAGGGCATCTTTAAACTTTGTATAAGCTTTGAAAACAGCTATCTCCACCACTCCTACCCTGTCCTGTTCGCCTGTTCCAATGGCCACTGTGGCCCCCTGTTTGGCGAAAAGAACCGAATTGGATGTAACCCCCTGTTCCACTGCCCACCCGAATACGATGTCCTCAAGTTCCTGCCTGGTTGGTTCCCGGCTTGATCTGAACTCTTCCCCTCGGTAATAGGCCACTGCGGGCTTGAGATCCTCGGGGGAGAGGATAGCATTCAAGGCGGACTGCTGTAGAATGAGCCCTCCGTCCAGCAAGGAGGTAAACTCCAAGAACCTGACCTTGGCGTAATCCTCCAGCCGATCCATCCTGGGTATGCGAATGATCCTGAGATTCTTCCTTCTCCCCAGGATTTCCAGCACATCCTCTTCATACTCAGGTGCAGCCACAACTTCAAGGTATTGGGAAGCTATGGCTTCAGCCGTGGATCGATCCACCACTCTGTTGAGTGCCAAGGCCCCCCCGAAGGCCGCTATTCTGTCGGCCCAGAAGGCTCTTTCATAGGCCTGGCAAAGAGTGTCTCCGTACGCCACTCCTGAGGGGTTGTTGTGCTTCATGATGGCTGCAGCAGGTCTCTTGGTCAGAAATCTCAGTATCTGGAGGGCTCGGTCCACATCGGTCAGATTGATCTTCCCGGGATGCTTGCCTCCTTGAAGCAGGTCCTCGTCGGAAATGGCGCTCACAAGTCCTTTGTTGGGCTCCAGCCACTGGGCATTACCCAGCCTGAGGTTGCCACCCACCCACTCGTACAAGGCAGCTTCCTGGCCCGGATTCTCACCGTAGCGAAGCCCTTTTTCTATGACCTCCCCCAGATCAGGATCCATGATCTTCCAGGTTCGCTTGCGAAACAAAAGCTTCTCATTTCCCAGGTTGATGCTGAATTCCTGGGGAAAATGATCTTCCATCACAGTCCTGTATGCTTTGCGAAGCTCCTCCATTTCAGCTTTCTCCCATGGCTCTATACACTTTGTAAGAATCTACAACATTGCCCAAGATTAGATAGCTGCTGCCCCAAGTATCGCCCAAAGCCTTTCACCTCCATTGAAAAGGCACTCATATACTTCCCAAGCCCATAAAAACGCAAGACCTAAAGGCCTTAAAAAAGATCACCACCCCCATTGGAGCCCTCATTTCATGAGGTCTCACAGCTCGGCCAAAAAAATTTTTTTCAGGGATTCAGGAGCCTCCTGTGTTCCTTGAGCATGCACCTGTCCTGTACCACCGAAATCCCTGCCTCCATTGCTCTTTGGGCAGCCTCTTCATTTACAATGCCTTCTTGAAGCCACAAAACCTTTGCCCCCCGCTCTATGGTCTCTTGCGCTATGGGAGGCACATCCTGGGGCCTTCGGAACACATCCACTATGTCCACCTTTATGTCCTCAGGAATATCCAGCAAAGAAGCATAGGCCTTCTCACCCAGAATCTCTTGCACCCCTGGATTGACAGGCACTATTTTATAGCCCTGGGCCTGAAGGTAAGAGGCCACTCTATAGCTTGGCCTGTCTTGCTTTGGGGAGAGGCCTACAACTGCTATGACCCGGCATGTTTCCAGTATTTCCTTGAGTCTTGAATCCTCCATGGCTACCCCCATACAAAGCTGTTGTCCACTGAGAAGCCGAAATCAACCCAACCTGGGTCCCTCTGGTACCGCTAAAGCAAGTATCAGCAGTACAAAGTGCGGGCCCCGTCCCAGACTCTTGAGACAGGGCCCGCAAATTAACCATTTTTAGTCCTTGTCTTTTTCTCCTTTTTGCTTAGCTTTGCCTTTTTGAGCATCTTTAGGCCCGTGCTGTACATGGCCTGACCCTGGCCCAGGACCATCAGGCCTTGGAGGTTGCACACCCCCCGAGGCCGGGCCGGGCTCCCTTTTGTGAAGTTCCCTCGGAGTCGGTCTTTTGTCAGCAGGAGGTCTCTCCCCTGCCCTGGGCGGTGGTGCCTCAAGCCTTCCAGGGCCTGCTCCTTCTTGGGCCTTGGGCTGCTTGGGTTTCACATCCTGGGATTCTGGTTTCACTGGTTTTCTGGGCGGGCCTCCCATTTCCTCCGGCTTCACGGGCGGCTTCACCCTTTCAACGGTTCCAGGACGTGGAGGCTTGGGTCCAGATGGCTCTGCTGCTTCCGGCTTTGAAGGCGGCTTTACTGTTTTTGGTTTTTCAGGGCCTTCGGTTTTAGTGGTTGCCTCCGGACGATCAGGTCTTCCTGGAACTCCTGGCTTGGAAACCCCTGCTGGTTTTTGCTTTTCTTGTCCCGGAGGAACGGTTCCCTCCCAGCCCTGTTTTCGACCCTTATCCCATCCTGGGGGTCTTTCGCCGGCTGCCTTGCCCTTGGCCTCTCCCGGCAAAGCGGGCTTCACCTGGCTGGGGCCAGTGGCTTCCAGTTTAGGTTTGCCGGCCTTGGCCTTGGGCTTCAATTCCTCGAAGCCTGCCGCAGGCTTGTCTGCCAGATCCGCCTTGACCATCTTATTGGTCACCTTGGGCTCAGCAATGCGCTTAGACGGAGTCAGATCCCCCTTGGGCACTTTCTGGAGCTTCTCTCCAAGGAGGGAGGCCTTGGCAGGCTGAAGTTTCTGCTGCCTTTCCTTTATCTGATTTACCACCATCTTATGGGGTTTTATGGTCACATCCCTGTCCACAAAACGGTACTGATTCTTGGCAAAGGCCACATTCTTGAATACTGTCTTGTGCACAACAGGTGAGGCCTTGAAGTTGTTTATTATCACGGTCTTGTTTATGTTTGTGACCCTAAGCCCATAATATCCGTGGTGATGGTGAACTCCCCAAAAATGGTGGTGGTGCACACATATGGCATGATCCACGAAGGCCAGAGTGCCTATGGATATAGCAGGAATGACACCACCTGCCCAAATTGTGACACCTGGCCCCCAGGCATGCACAGCATAGTAGGGTTCCCAGGGAGCCAGAGGCACCCAACCCACGTAAACGTCGGTATGGATCCAGGCCACCCTTCCGGGGTACCAGTAGAGCCTGGGCCAAGGCACACCCACGGAGACAGTGACCACAGGAGGCATCCAGTACCAGATTCCGCCCACAGGCACCCAATATCCATAATGGTGGGTCACATATCCAAAAGGCTCGTACGGGATCCAGACCTGCTCTTCATACCAGGTGGTCCAACGACCCACCGTGTAAGGAGCCCATCCGGCCTCCACCACCGTGGGTCTCCAAAGAGTCCGGTACTCTCCGTCGTAGTAAACCCTTTCCCATCGGCCGTTTTCTTCCAGTACCGCTGCGTCTTCCTGAAGAGGTTCAGGAAGGTAATCTGATCTCACCCTCTGCCTCTGCCCCCAGATCCTGTCCCTTTCCCTGTTCCACTGATCCCAATCCGCGTCTACTGTGCCTTCTCCCCGGGCCGCTCCATCCCTGTCCACCAGCAATGAACTCCCCCCTGCCGAGATATCATACTTGGCCTCGTATCCATCACTGGTTCTCATGAACTGGACAGTGCCCTGAAGAGCCACGATCTCGGCGGATTCATCACCCACGTACAGGTCTGCAACAGTTCCCCTGGGGCCCACCATGTATCCAAAAGGAGTGGAAACCCTCACATATGTATCCGAGCTTCGGTTATAGACCCTTATCTGGCCCGAGGCCACATACAGATCCGTGAGGTCGTCCTCCAGGCCCACTACCTCCAGCTGGGTTGCTGGCCCCAGCCTTCCCAAGGTCCTGTTGGGGAAGGAAATCTCTGCTCTGCCCGCCTTGTCCGAATAGAAAACATCCTTGGGACCCACCGGACTGTCCTTGACCGTGGCCACCCAGTCCTCCTCTGCAGGCACATACCTGAGCAATTCCCCATCCACATAGGCCACCCTAGCCACAAGGGGAGGCGGGGGCTGAGAGGACTGTGCCTGCAAGGCGCCTCCTACTGGAATTCCCATCATTACAAGCACAACCATGGCAGCGATGCTTCTGAGTTTCATGCCCTACCCCCTTTTTTTTTCCGACCTCGTGCCTTTGTTTTGGGCCTCATGAGAGCTTGCCCGGTGTCGGCAGGTCGGAGTCAAACCGCCCCTTGGGCAAGCCCCTTAGAACCCCAGATAGCCAAGACTTCCTGCAAGACTCGAGGCCCATTATATTCCTCCATTGCCTCTCAAGGAACCCATGAATTCATGTTCCCCCTGTTGCGTGAGACACATGATCGTATCAGCCAGTTTACAAGGCTTGCCCCAAGGCCCTGGGGCCGAGGTACGTGCAGAGGGTCCTTGTCAAATTAAATGGGGTGGGTTGACAGGTTTGGAATTCATGCTTACTGGTAAAACAAAGGCAAATCGGGCGCGCCCACAAGCAAGAAAGGAGGTAAAAACATGGCAATGATCAGATTCAACAGGCCCATGAGTGACATATTTTCAGAGATGGAGAGAATCAGAAACGAGATAGACAGGATATTTCACCAGGGCTTCTCTGGTCCATCAGCAAGGGATGCCGCAGGTGTTTTCCCACCTGTCAACATTTATGAAGACAAAGAAAAGTACCTTTTGACCGCAGAGCTACCAGGTGTCAAGCCTGAAGACGTGGAAATAACAGCAACAGAAGATTCGGTGACAATCAAAGGCGAAAGAAAACCCGAAGACGGAGGAGAGAAGGCCAGTTATCACAGAAGAGAGAGGGAATCGGGTTTTTTCCGCAGAGTGGTGAGCATACCGGACAGGATAGACCCCAACAAGGTGGAAGCCACCAGCAGAGATGGAATACTTTACCTCACTCTGCCCAAAGCAGAAGACGTCAAGCCGAGGCAGATCAAGGTGAAGAGTTCTGAGTGATGCGGCCTTAACAGGATTGGAGAGCATGGAGTTTCTTGGCATCTAAGAAGGAGGCGATGAAAATGATGGAAAAGGAGCTTAGACCAGCCCAGAAAAGGGAAGCCACAAGCACTTCGGCCGAGGGCACCAGGGGAGTTCCTTATTTCTCTCCAGCCGTGGACATATATGAAACAGAGACAGAATTGACCCTCGTGGCGGATATGCCAGGGGTGAAAAGCTCAGGAGTGGAAATAGACCTCAAGGACAATGTGCTCACCCTCCAGGGCCATTCGGACCAGACCAGACCCGAAGGCATGACGCCCGTGTACAGGGAATACAAGGAGGGTGGTTATTATAGACAGTTCATCCTCTCGGAGATCGTGGACCAAGAGAAAATATCCGCAGAGATGTCAGCAGGAGTGCTGCGAATAAGCCTTCCCAAGGTGAGCAAGGCCAAGCCAAGGAAGATCCAGGTTCGCTCGGCCTGAGCCTGAGCCCAGCTCAAAGGGGGGGAGAAAGGGCACTGCTCATAAAAACCTTCCCCTTTGAGCCCCAACCCCAATCCAGCAATCCCCAATACATGGAGCCTTATGACCTCAGGTTCCTTGTCCTGCCAGGAAAGCCCTTTTTTGGCATTTCTTTTGCTAGAGATTCGGCCGACTGAGGGAGTTTTTCTGGGCTCCTGAGAGTCTGTAACTGGGCCGTGAGATTCTCAGGGCCTGGGAATCCCAGCTGCAGGGGGGTCAGATTCATGGGGTTTCTTGTTGTATTTGAAATCTGGATGAGGTACAAAAGGCTTGGAATCATTTTAAATTCATAGGGGGACCATCCCATGGCTGAAAAAAAAGGGGCTGTGGTGGGCCTTAGAGTCCCTTCCATCAGGCTGGGAATCATAGGCCTTTCTCAATATCCCAGCTTGCTCAGAGAACTGGAGGGTACCAGCCTTGAGGTCAAGGCAGTGGCCGACTTTGATCTGCGACACGAGTCTATTCAGGAAGCCATGGCCAAGGGCATACAGGTGTCTCAGGATTACACCGAGCTGATAGAGAGGCCTGATCTGGACCTGATTCTGAATCTCATTCCAGACAAGACCGTAGAGGCCATCATTCACCAGCTCAAGCCGGACAACACCAAGGTGGTACACGCTGCAACCCCTTCTTTCCTCCAGGCATTCTGCAAAGAGGCCACGGCCAGAAGAGCCCTTTCCGAGATTCTGGGAGACCTGTGCAAGATGCTCAGCGGGTTCATGGACGTGGGGGCTTTCTGTTTCAGATTGCTCCAGCAGATTGCTGAAGTCTGTGAGGCTGTGGCTGTGGGGCTTTGGCTCAGGGAAGAGCAGAGGCTCGTGTTCTTTAAGGGCTTGGGCTTGCCGCAGTCGATTCAGGCCTGTCATCCCAGGCTCACGGATCCTGGTCCCTTCCTTCGCCTTAGTCAGGAAAGAACTCCTGTTTGGGTAAAAGACATCCAGGCAGCGGAGATGTTTTCATACAGGGAATGCTTCGAAGGCACAGGTCTTGGAAGCCTTCTGCTGGTGCCCATTTTGGGGGATACGGAGATTACCGGAGCCTTGGGCTTGTTTCCGGCCAAACAATCTTTGCCTGACAAGGAGGATGTGGGCTTTTGCTCTTTGCTGGCAGGACTGCTAAGCGGAGTCTTACAGCGTGCGGGGCTGCTAAAAGGACTCAGGGAAGACCTGATCCGGGACGAGCTTAGCGGCCTCTACAACGATGTTTACTTCATGGACAGACTGCGAGCAGAGTTCAAGAGAGCCACAAGAAACGAATCATCTCTGTCTGTTCTTTACCTAGCCATCAAACCAGACGGCGGAGTTGAACACGCCGAGCAGATGATGATCCGGCCTTACATAAAAGCCATGGCCGGGGAACTGGCTGGATCCATTCGCAACGTGGATGTCCCTGCCAGGTACAAGCTCAACGATTTTGCGGTGATTCTACCAGACACAGGTCCTTCGGGGGCTTTGTGCACAGCCAGAAGGCTTCTGGAAAGGCTCTCCACAGTACGCATCAAGGGAATAGGAGAGAGAAACGTGCAGCTGAGCATAGGGGCTGCCTCTTACCCAGAGCATGCCAGCCAGCCCAAAGAGTTGCTTGACAATGCCGAGCTCTCGGCCTTCCTGGCCAGTCGGGAAGGACCCAATGAGATCAGGCTATTTCCAACGGGCCGAATGGAGCTAGATGGGCTCACCCAGGAGGCCATTACCAAGGCCTATCCGGTCTTGTCCGAGGTTTTCGAGCTGCTGAAGGCTCAGGCCAAGAGTGATCCCTTTGTCCTGTTCCACGCCAGGGAAGTGGCCAGATACACAGCCCTCATAGCCAATGAGCTGAACCTAAGCCCCCAGCACAGAACAGAGCTGGGCATCGCAGGCTGGCTTCATGACCTGGGCAAGATGGCCCTCCCAGACCCCAATGGAGGCGTACAACCCAGGTACTCCAAGCTTCCGGAACTGAATTTGAAGATCCATCCCACCATAGGGGCTTACATTCTCAAGAATCTAATTAATTCTCCTGCCATCATCAGGGGGGTCTTGTACCATCATGCCCACTTCGATGGGACTGGCCATCCGGCCAGGGCACAGGGGGAGGCTATACCCCTTGAGGGAAGGATCCTGGCCGTGGCCGACTCGTACCACCACATGTTAAGCGCCACAGCGGGCTCTCAGCAAAGGCCTCCACACCATGTCTTCCAGGCCTTGAGGGAGAAGGCCGGCCGGGAGTTGGACCCAAATCTGGTGGAATGTCTCATCAGGGCCATAACCACCCCATGAATGAGTCCGAGAGGATCCTGGCCGAGGCTGTGGAGGCTCTGGAGAAGGCCCTTAGCAAGGACCCCATGAACGGGCCTTTTCTTTATGGCATGGCAGCTCTATTGGCCCTTGAGGGAAAACCAGCCCAAGCCATGAAATACTTAAAACAGGCCGAGAGCCTGGGAGTGAATGGAAGTACTTTGCGCAGGTGGCTTTCCCAGAAGTTTCCGGCGGAATCCTTGCCTTGATGAAGGGTTTTTGGGATTCCATGGATCTGGCTGGAAAACTCAGGTCACGGCAGAGACCACTTCATAGCCAGCTTTTTCCAGAACCCTGCTGATGTGTCTCACATTGCACTTTTTTAGGCGGAAGTAGTAGACCCTTTTTCTACGCAGCCGGTGGCCCGACATTCCCACGCTTACGATCTCGCCTCCCCTGCTACGGATCAAACCCGAAACCCTTTCAAAGGCTTCTGGATCCTCTCCCAGAACCACATCTATTCTGGAGCTGGACTTCAAGACTCCCATGAGCTCTATGAAGGCAGCCAGGATATCAGCTACTGTTATGATGCCCTGAAGCCTCTCCTGGTCATCAACAACAGGAAGCCCACCTATCTTGTTATAGAAGATGACCTTTGCAGCATCCTCTATCTCCGTGTCTGGGGTAACCGTGATGGGATCATTGATCATGACATCCTTGATGCTCAACTCCTCTATGAGGGATGCCAAGAAGACCTGCCTGAGGTCTCCCTCTGTCACAAGGCCCACAAGCCTCCCATTGTCCAGGACTGGAAGGTGCCTTATGGAGTGCTTCTTCATCAGGTCAACACAATCCTGGATGGTGTGATCCTTGGTCACGCAAACCACATCCCGCACCATCCAGTCTCCCACCTTCATGATCTTCCCCCAAACCGATGTTTTTGGATGCCGCAGCCAGAATCTCTATCGTGAATTTCAGCGCAAGTCAAGCCAAGGGCTGAGTGCCCTGGCTGCCTCCGGCAGCTCTGGGCCGTGGGCTGAACAGGCTATCCCCCCATATCTGAGCTGGACAGGACCCTTCCTTCCTCGATTTTCTTCTCAGCCTTGAGCTGCTCCAGGAATCCCTTGGCAGAGGCGCGGTCTTGGAACTTGCCCACCAATACACGGTGGAAAAGCCCCTTGCCCGCAATCTCCACCTGCCTGCTGAAAGCATCCAGTCCTTGCTGCCTCAAAAAGCTCACCCTTCTGGCAGCTGCTTCGGCTGACTTGAAAGAGCCCACATGAAGGGTGAAGTATCCCTTATGCGGGCTTCCTTTTGCAGGTTTTGGACGGGCCTGGCCTGAAACAGGCCTTTGCTTCTGAGGCACCGTATCAGCAGATTCCTTGGGTTGCTCCTCAGGAACCGAGTCTGAAGCCAGGGTAGGAGGCTGCTCGTTTTGGATCCTTTTTTCCTCAGGAGCTGCCAAAGCAGCCTCGCTGGAGCCTACTTGTTCTGCTGGCTCCACCTTGGTTGATTCTTTTTCAATGGATTGCACCACTGTGTTCAAGGATGTTTCCGGGGCTGGCGGCTCTTGTACAGGAAGCCTCTTGCTTACCAATCCCTGTGGCACCTCAGGAGGCTTGGAGGGGGAAGGCCAGAACAACAATGACAAGAGCAGCCCGGCGGCCATTCCCATGAGCACAACCATAAGTCCCATCAAGATGGAGCGAACCCTCACCCGGCCCTCCCTGTGCCAGTCTCACCCTCCAGGTTCTCTTTGTCCTCTTGTTCCAACTTCCTGGGGAAAAAGCTACAATTCCCACCGAAAACAAGCAGCTCTTCTGAAATGATGAATCCAGGAACCTGGGTTCACTGGCCTGCCCAGAACCCCTGGCCCCAAGCATCTCGGGTCTCAGGCGCGGGGTCCTGGTACCCGGGCCTGAGACCCTTGAGCCAAGGCCTGCAGCTATTCTGCTTTTAACTTCTTGACCTCCTCGATCAGAGGAGGCACCACCTTGAACAGGTCGTCCACAACTCCATAGTCGGCCTTCTGAAAGATGGGGGCATCGGGATCTTTGTTTATGGCCACTATTACCTTTGAGGTGCCCATCCCGGCCAGATGCTGTATGGAACCAGATATACCGCAGGCTATGTACAGGTTCGGGGTCACCACCTTACCCGTCTGCCCTACCTGGTCTGACTGGGGCCTCCAACCCGCATCCACAGCAGCCCTGGAAGCTCCCACGGTGCCGCCCAACAAATCCGCCAGTGTCTCAAGCATGGCATAGTTCTCAGGCCCCTTCATGCCTCGGCCTCCCGAGACTATGATTTCAGCCTCGGTGAGGTCAGGCCTGCCGCTGGCCTCTTCTTTGAGCTCCAGAACCTTGGCTATCAGGTCCGAATCCTCAAGCTGGACCGACACCTTGACCACCTCTGCCTTGGCAGATGGGTCTGGTTCCATCTTGGAAAGTACATTGGGCCTTGCCGTGGCTATCTGGGGAATGGCTTTGCAGGCCACGTACGCATAGAGCTTGCCTGCGTACATGGGCCTTCTGCCCACAAGGGTCCCGTCTTGCAATTCAAAAGCCACACAATCGGAGAGCATTCCCACCCCTAACCTGGCTGCGACCCTGGGGGCCAAGTCCTTGCCTGTGGAAGAGGCTCCCATGAGAATGATTCGTGGCTCCATCATCTTGGCCACATCCACCACCACCCTGGTGTAGGGATTGGTCCTGTACTGCCCAAGCTCCGAATGCTCGGCCACAAAAACCTTTTTGGCTCCCCACTGGCCCAATGCTTCTGCATGGGAAGAAATTCCATCTCCACCCACCAGCACCGCAGCCATTTCCTGGCCCAGCTGGTCGGCCAAACGTTTCCCCTCACTGAGCACCTCCCAGCTCACCTTCCTTATTGCTCCATTGCGCTGTTCCACAACTACCAGTACGCCCTGTGCCATCTTTACCTCCCCAAAGGCATTCCAGCCTGTTTCCTCATTATCCAAATCACATGCACCAGGCCATCCCCAAGGGCCTGACCTGAGCATACACCATGATCTTGCAGCGGGGGCTGGGCCACAACTTCTTGCCAGCGCCTTTCTTGCATATGGCCCATCATATTACTTTGGCCTCTTCCCTGAGCAGCGCAGCCAACTTGGATGCTTTCTCCTCAGGAGTCTCCCCCTCCACTATCTTCCCGGCCTTACGAGCAGGAGGCAGCTCCACCTTGAGGATCTCTGTGGTATCACCAGCCTTACCCACCTGGGCAGGATCCAGGCCCAGGGCTGCCAGGTTCTTGGTATCAAGAGGTTTTTTCTTGGCCTTCATTATGCCCGGCAAAGAAGCGTAACGAGGCTCATTGAGCCCTTTCTGGCAGGTTATCAGCGCAGGCAGAGAGCACTGAATGATCTGGCTACCCCCTTCCACCTGACGGTTCACCTTCACGGTCCGGGCGTCTAGCCACTCTAGACCGTTCACAAAGGTGAGCTGGGGTATGCCCAGCAGTTCGGCCACAGCGGCCCCTGTCTGTGCCATGTCGTCGTCTATGGCCTGTTTACCGGCAAAGATCACATCAAAAGGTATGCTTTCCAAGACCTTGGCCAGGACCCTTGCCTTGCCCAGGCTGTCCGTAGTACCCACCAGAGCTGCATCGTCCACATGTACTGCCTTGTCAGCCCCCATGGCAAGAGCAGTGCGTATTGCCTCTACGGCCCTGGCTGGCCCTATGGAGACTATGGTCACTGTTCCGCCGTGCTTCTCCTTTGTCCGCAGGGCTTCCTCCACCCCGAACTCGCAATAGGGGTTCATGATCCACTTGATGTCGTCCTCCACGATCCAGGTCCCCTGCGCATTGACCTTGATCTGGGTCTCCGTGTCCGGCACCTGCTTCATCAAAGCCACGATCTCCACTTCCTGCCCTCCTTTTCTTGGTTCTTGGGAGTCTGCTCCCTCAGGGGCCTTATCTTAGAGCCGCTCCCAGATTGTTGCCATTCCCATGCCACCGCCCACACAAAGAGTGGCCAGGCCCACACTCAGATCCCTTCTTCTCATCTCGTGAAGAAGTGTAACCACTATTCGGCAGCCCGTGGCCCCCACCGGGTGGCCCAGACCTATGCCGCTACCATTGACGTTCACGATGGAACGGTCCCAACCCAAGAGCCTTTCGCAGGCCAGGTACTGGGCAGCAAAGGCTTCGTTGCATTCTATCAGCTGGATGTCTTTCAAATCCATACCAGCTTTCTTGAGCACCTTCTTGGTGGCTGGCACAGGGCCGTAGCCCATGAGCTCAGGCTCCACCCCTGCCACAGCACTGGCCACAAGCCTTCCCATGGGCTGAATCCCCAACTCCTTGGCCTTCTGTCTTGTCATCAAAACCACCGCAGAGGCGGCATCGTTGATCCCAGAAGAGTTTCCGGCTGTTACCGTGCCATTGGGCTTGAAGGTGGGCTGCAGTTTGGCCAGATCCGCCATGGTGAGCCCCATGCGTGGATGTTCGTCAGTATCCACTATCTTGGGCTCCCCCTTCTTCTGGGGCACCTTGAAAGGAACTATCTCCTCTTTAAATCTTCCAGCCTTGATGGCAGCTTCGGCATTGTTGTGGCTGCGAAGGGCCACCTCATCTTGTTCCTGACGGCTGATATTGTATTTCTCAGCCAGATTCTCTGCCGTAAGCCCCATGATCAGCCCACTCCAGGCATCTGTCAGACCGTCCCAAACACCATCGCCCAATCTAGACGGGCGAAGCCTCAAACCCCACCTGGCCCCTTCTATGTAATAAGGGGCGTCGCTCATGGCCTCCACCCCTCCTGCCACTATGATTTGCGCATCCCCGGCCTCAATGACCTGGGCTCCATAAGTTATGGCCTGCATTCCCGAGGCACAGTTCCTCTGAATGGTCACCCCCGGAACCTCTATGGGAAGGCCTGCCTTGAGGGCTGCAAGTCTACCCAGGGTAAGCTCGTTGGGTTTTTGGAGACAGCATCCCAAGATCACATCCTCCACCTGATCTTTCTGGATGCCGGCCCTGCGGATAGCCTCCTCTATGACCGCGGCTGCCAGACTCACCGCTGAGACATCCTTGAAGGCGCCCCCGAAATCTCCTATGGCTGTTCTGACCCCCGCCACCACGCACACCTCGCTCATTTGGTCCCTTCTCCCTTCCTTTGCTTTGGTTTTCCCAGAAACAGCGAACTCATCCCCCATTACAAAGCATTCCAGGGGGCTATGAGCCAAGAGGACTCAAATCCCCCATTGCTGGAGCTCGTGTAATGCTGCTGCCCCAGTTCCATTGCCACAGGCAACCTGCCCATCTAGATCTTCTTGAAACCAGGCTCGAGTCTGCTCAGGCTCTTGCCCCGGACCATTTGCTCTTAGCCACCAGAAAGACTGCCAAACCAGAGGGGCTAGCCTCCCCAAGCTCAAGCCACAAGGCCCCTCTGGAAAAAGGGCATGGTTTTGTATGCCCTGGAGGGATCCTCAGCGGTCCTTGAACTTGGGTTCCCTCTTTTCAAGAAAAGCCGCCATGCCTTCGGCCCTATCCTCTGTCTCGCAGAGTCTGGCAAAGTATTCGGCTTCCAGTTCCAGCCCGGAATACAGATCCTTCTTGAGCCCCTCTATCACCACCTCCATGGCATAGCCAACGGCCAGCTGCCCCTTGGACACTATCTTCTCAGCCAAAGAGCGGGCAGCTGCCAGGACCTGATCCTGGGGGACCACCTGGTTGACCAGCCCCAGGGACAGGGCTTCCTGGGCAGATATGAAATCCCCTGTGAGTATCATCTCCAGGGCCTTGGCCTTGCCAACCACTCTGGGAAGCCTCTGGGTACCTCCAGCCCCCGGAAAAACCCCCAGCTTTATCTCTGGCACACCGAACTGGGCCTTTTCTCCAGCCACCCTCATGTGGCATACAAGGGCGAATTCCAGCCCGCCTCCCAAGCAGTATCCGTGGATTGCTGCGATCACAGGCTTTCTCATCTCCTCTATGAAATTGAGGGTTCTATGGAAAATGAGGGTTAGTTCCTTGGAGTCCTTAGCATCCTTTACGGCCTGGAGCATCCTTATGTCTGCTCCTGCTATGAAGGCCCTGCCTTCCCCGGAAAAGATCACGGCCTTGACCGACTGATCCGAATCCAGTTTCTTGAAGGTCTCTTCTATCTCCAGGAAAACATCGCGGCTAAGCGCGTTCATGGGCGGATTATTGATGGTGACATACGCTATACGGTTTTCCACCTTGTAGCTGATCCTTTGCTCTGCCATGACCATCCCCCTCACTTTATTGTTTTTGTTGAAGATCTCCCTGCTACCTGCCCCGCAAGCACAGTTCAAACCCCGGATCAAAGATTCTCAGCTTCATCTCTGTTCCTAGAGCGCCAAAAGCAGTCCAGCCCAGGCTCATCTTCATCTTCCAGAGAAGCCATCCCCGAGGCTTCATTCCATTTTATCCATTTCTGTTCTGCCATCCTCGAGAACACTCCTAGGATCCCCTCACTTTCCGGATACTACGGCCCTCTCCTGTACGGAGCGGCAACCTTCTGCCAAGCCTTGGATGAGGATCTCGCAGACTTGGCTTGTAACTTCTTCCAGCACCTTGGAGCGCCGCTTGGAAAAAACCCAATAAGTGGACATTTCGTCCAATGCCCCGAAAATGACACGCTTGGCTACAGATGGCAGGATGTTCTGTCTTATTAGGCCCTGCTGTTGGCCCTCCCTTATTATCTCGGCCAAGAGGTTAAGGTATTCGTGGAACTTTCGGTTGTCATAATCTTTCATGAACTTGTTGCTCTGCCTTAGTTCCACCTGTATGACCTCGGCCATGGCCGGGTTGCTTTCCACGAGTCCCAGGTGGGTCTTGATGAATATCCTCAGCTTGTCCAAAGGATCTGAACCCACACGAAGATTTTCTTCCATCTTCTGGATGATCTTTTCCATCTCTTCTTCAAACAGATGGATCAGGATGTCATCCTTGTTCTTGAAGTACAGGTAGATCGTGCCATCGGCCACCTGGGCCTCTTTGGCTATTTCGGAGACCTTGGCATTGAAGAAGCCCTTCTGGGCAAAGACCTTCACGGCTGCATTGAGAATCTTCTGATGTTTTCCATCGTGACGCTGGCGTGCCAATGCTGAACCTCACCCGAATGAACGATCATTCATTCGCGTGTTGATAACACATACCATCAAGGGGTGTCAAGAAGGAGCCTAAAGGCCCGGCCTCTGACCCAAAGGGTTTTTGAGATTGATCCTGGCCAGGACAACTTGCAGCATCCCAACAGGGCATTGGAGTGGACTTAAGCATCTGCCACCACAAGCCCTACCATCACATCCTCCACCCCCCTGTGACCTCCACACAGGCCCCGGTCATGAAGCTGGCCTCATCCGAGGCCAGGAAGGCCACCACACTGGCTATCTCCATGGGATCCGCCATCCTTCCCAGTGGGGTTTCCCTCAGGATCATCTCCTTGTATTTCTCTGGCATCTTGGAGATGGTGGGGGTTGCCGTAAGCCCCGGAAGCACTGCGTTGACGTTTATTCCATACTTACCAAGCTCCCTGGCCACAGACTTGGTAAGCCCCAGGATGCCAGCCTTGGCCGAGCTATAGCTTATGGCAGCCACAGCGCCAGTCCTGCCATAGATGGAGGAGATATTAACTATCTTTCCGTAACATCTCTCCATCATGTATGGGGCTGCTGCCCGGATGGTGTTGAGACTGCCCCTCAGGTGCACCCCCATTACCGCCTCCCAGTCCTCATCAATGACTTTGGAGAGAGTAGCGGGCCTGTCAAACCCAGCGTTGTTAACCAAAACCTCCAGCCTTCCCCATTTCTCCACAACCTCCTGCACCATGGCCTCCACCCCTATGCGATCCGCCACATCGCAGGAAACCAGAAGTACCTTGGAACCGGATTCTCTTAGCTCCCTCAGAGCGTCTTTTCCGGTCTCAGGATTCCACTCCACCAGGACCACCCACGCTCCTTCCATGGCCATTTTGCGTGCCACAGCCCTGCCTATTCCCTGTCCTGCTCCTGTTACAACAGCCACCCTGTCCTTGAGCCTCATTGCTTTTCCCTCAGTCCAGATCCCCTTCCAGATCCTGGAAAAGGTCCTCTAGCTTGTAAAGAAGTCCATCGAGACCCTCTCGCTCCCACCTGGCCGGCTTTTCTCTTATGAGATCCCGCAATTCCACCAGGCCGGGCAGGTGTTTGCGGCTCAAAGCCAACACCCATGAACAAGACAAAACCTTCTTAGGAGGCGCGCACAAATTACCATGGGAGGCCATGCATGTAAAGCCGGGTTGATCCCCTAAGGGATCCCTGGACAAAAGGCTGCCACCGGGTGATCATGCAACCGTGGGCAGCTCACGAGTCCCACAAGCAGCCTTCTAGGTTTCCGGGAGTATCCTTGAAAATTGTTCTGGAAATCCAAAGCCTCGGACACAGGGCAATAGGCATAGGCCGCCACGAGGGAAAGGTGGTGATGGTGCCCTTTTGTGCGCCTGGGGATAGGCTGGAGGTGGAGATCCTCAAAAGCCACAAGAGCTATGATGAGGCAAGGCTTCTTAGGGTGCTAGAGCCTTCTGCTCAACGCCAAGATCCGCCTTGCCCTTATTTTGGGAAATGTGGAGGTTGTCAGCTTCAACATATTGCCATCGCCCACCAGCGTTTTCTAAAAGAGAGAATACTGAGAGATTTTCTCCAGGCTCAGGCAGGAGTCCCTGGGGAAAAGATGCTTCCCATTCTTGCAGATCCCATGGAGTTGGGTTACAGATGCCGCCTAGATCTGCATGTTCTGTGGGAGGATCTGCCCAGGCTTGCCTTCGCCTCTTGGGGATCCTCAAAGCTCTTCGAGGTGCACGAATGTCTCTTGGCCATGGAAACACTCAAAGGGTGTTTTTCGGAGGCTAGGGAGCTTCTGTCCAAGGCTCCCAGGGGAGCAGTCAGACGAGTGGAAATGGCTTGCGACGGGCAGGGTCCGGGCAAGACCTTTTTCTTTTCCGTCTCAGGCCTGCCACCATCTGGCAGTTTCCAGGACTTGAGATCCAGGGCCAGCACCATCGAGGGCCTTCGCGCCCTGTGCATAGGTCGAGGCGTGGGGAACAAGGCAAGGACCCTGTGGAGATCCAGTGATCCGTGGGAGGGGATATGGATACCCGCATGCGATGCACAGGGAAAGGAATTTCACCTGGAGGTTTGGCCTGGGGTTTTCACCCAGGTGAATCCCAGGATGAACCGGATGCTCACCCAAACAGTGGCCTCTTGGGCAGAAGAATTGGCCCCCAAGTCTATTCTGGATGTGTACGCAGGCATGGGAAACTTGAGCTTTGCTGTTTCACCCCTGGCTTCCAGGGTTACGGCCTTGGAGGTAAATCCCAGGGCAGTAGCCAATGGGCTTGCCAATGCGCACAGGCTGGGGGTGGAGAACCTGACATGGATCTGTGGAAGTGCACAAAGAGAGCTCTTGGGTATGATTTCCAAGGGTCAGAGGTTCCAGCTGGTCATCCTGGATCCGCCCAGATCAGGAGCCATGGAACTCCTAGAGGCCCTGGCGAGCTTAAGACCCGAAGCAGTGATTTATGTATCTTGCGAACCCAGCACCCTGGCCAGAGACCTAAATTATCTTCAATCAAAGGCAGGCTACAAAGTGGAAAAAGTGCAACCTCTGGACATGTTCCCCCAAACCTTTCATCTGGAGTCCATAAGCCTCCTTATGGCCTAGCCCCCATTGTGTGGAAAGGCGTGCTGCCTTGCACCAAGAATCCTGGGGTTTCCTTTGGATTGTTTGATCCATGCTGGCCTGCATGGAGCCATGCTGGTGCGATTCAAGCACAAGCAACCCTTAGCTTTTTCACCTCCCTAGTCAGCCTGGAGAGTTCTTCTTGAGAAAACTCTCTTTTGCTATCAAGCTCTGGATCCAGACTCCTTCCTGGCTTGAAGCCCTGAAGCGTATATCTTGCCCCCTGGGGCAAGAAGGAAGCCATCTGGATTACTTGAGCCTCATCCAGGAAGCCAGGCACAAGAGTTGTTCTAAACTCTATTTCCCAGGAGGATGCTCCAAGTATCTCTATGCTCCTGGAGATTGCATCCAGGGGAGGATCCACTCCAATGGCCTGCCTGTACAACTTGGAATCCAGCGGGGCCTTTACATCCATGGAAATTGCCTTGACCAAATCCCTTCTTAAAAGCTCGGCCAGCACCATGGGTCTTGAGCCGTTGGTGTCTAGCTTAACATGAAGTCCCAGAGCCTTTATCTCCTCCAGCAGATCCCATAGCCTGGCATGAAGCGTGGGCTCTCCTCCTGTTATACATACTCCATCTATCCAGCCTCCCAGCTCCAAGAGGCGTGGTTTTAGCTCTTGCCAGGCCAGGTCTTGCAGTTTCTCTGGATGCAGCACCAGATCTGGATTGTGGCAGTAAGGGCAGCGAAAATTGCAGCCTCCCAGAAAGATTACCGCGCATATCCTGCCGGGCCAGTCCAAGAATGAGGTCTCCAGAAAGCCCTTGATCCCGTAAATCTTTTTTTGTTCGTGCCCGGCCACCTGGTCTTCTTCCTGCGGATCCACATCAGGCCACGTTGTGATTCGTTGCCATGGAACTTAGGTGTCTCAAGATGGGCACCACATCTACCAGGTATGTGGAGTCATCCAGCACCAGTATGGGCAGGTGGTTTTCTGCCACGGAAACAAGGCCGTGCCAAGCCAAGTGGGCCAGGGCTTCGGGATTCTCCGGGCCCAAGACCTCGATCTGTATTCCCAGGCTTTTCAAGTCCACCTTTGACTTGAGAAAATCGCACTTGGCACATCCCTCCTTGGTGAAAAGCGTCATGTTCTCACCTCCTTCTGATCGCAAGCAGCCCAAAAAGCATTTTTTATTGAGGGCAAAGGCCTTTATTGAAGCTCAGATTCATCCAGGCTTTGCCTGTACCGATCTCTTAGCTCACCCAGCTTTCCCTTGTTCCAGCTGGAAGTCTTGCTGAAGTATCCGGTTATCCTTGTGATACCCTCTACCCTTGGAGAGCCGCAAGATTCACACAGATCCCTGAGACCCCTGTGGGTTCGGCCGCAGTCCAAACAGGCTGTGAACTCCGGGCTGAAGGCTATCTGGTCGTTTTGGGTCCAGCGGAACACCTTGCCCACGAAATTGGCCAGGGATTGAGCCGAAGGCCTGTGCTCCCCCAGCCACACATGGCTCAAGGCCCCTGCCTCTATTATGGGATGGAACAGACCTTCCAGTTTCACTCTCTGGATGGGGTTGATGGCAGCGCCGATATTGAGATATGTGGAGTTGGTATAGTAAACATGGCCCTTGTTCAGATCCCCTTTGACACATCTGGCACTCTCTGTGGGGAAGTGATCCAAGTCCAGTTTGGCAAATCTATAGGCTGTGCTCTCGGCAGGTGTCTGCTCCAGTACAAAATGCATGCCATGTTTCTGGCTCAACTTGTCAGCCTGGAGTTTCATGTGTGCGATGACCTTGAGACCAAAGCGCAGGGCCTCAGGAGATTCGTGCATTTGCTGACCCAGATGAGCCTGCACCAGCTCGTTGAGACCTACCATACCGATGAGGTAAGAGGCCCTTTTCAATCTAAGATATGGTTGGCCATCCTGTTTCATGGTCAGAAGCCCCAGGGGGCCACTCTCTCCAAGACAGAGCAACTTCTCTATGAAGGCCCTCTTGTGCAGATGAGCCTGCACAGCCAGCTCCATTTTGCGGCTCAGCTCCGAAAACAGCTTTTCATCTTCCCCTTTGGCCTGATAAGCCATGCGCGGTAGATTCAGGGTCACATTTTGAAGAGCACAATAACGCATTCGCCAAGGCTCCTGGGCGTCTTTGAGGTCGCTCTGCTGGAGCTTGAAGCTGAGCCTGCAGCACTCTGAGATCTTGGCAGTCTCCCCCCGGTCGAACACGAAATAGGTGTTTCCTTTCTCCGCTGCCACATCGCAAATGTGAGCTAGAAACTCTTCATGCCCAGGGGTACGGAAGAACTTCTCGGTCATGTGCACCAGAGGCTTGGGGAAGAAAAAGGGCCTGCCTATGCCATCACCTTCCTTGAAAACGTCAAAAATGGCCCAGACAAATCTTTGAGCCTCAGGCAGGTAGTCTCCGTAAGTGAGACCTGTGAACTCTCCTCCGGGCCCTATGGCAGGCACTTTCTCGAAGTGTTTGGGCACCTCCCAGTAGAGGTTTATATCAGTGAAAATGGCCTGCCCACCCCTGGCCACGGCCTGCTGAGAGAATTCGAAGACCAGCATCTGGGCCAGTTGCTCAACTTCTCTTTGGCTCAGGCCCCTCAAATATGGGGCGAAGAAAAGGTTGACTGCGTCCCAGCCAATGGCCCCAGCAAAGTGGCTCTGAAGTGCAGCAGCAAATTTCACCATGTGTGCCAAGAGCACCTCAGGATGCTTGGCAGGCCTGGCCATGGCCAGGGAGTTGGGCAGGTTGAGGCCAAACTTCTTTAGATACTCCAGAGACTGCCCAGAGCAGTAAGGCCGGTCCATGAAACCCAGGTCATGAAGGTGTATGTCGCCCCGCATGTGTGCATCAGCCACTTGCTGGGGAAACACCCTTAGCAGGGCAAACTCCTTCTTGATCCTCTCGGCAAGGGTCAGATTGGTGGCCTCTGGCCCGTGAGGCACATTGGCGTTTTCCCTGTTGGGGTGCAAGATGAGCTGCTCCACGTCATACAGAGGAACTCCCAGACGGGTGTGCATGCGACGGGCATCTTCCAACCCCCGCTCTATTAGTTTGGCATCCACCAGCTCTCTTATGAGGGGAGCTGTGACCACAGCTATACGGGAGCGCCGGATGAGCTCTTCCACCTCCAGGCTGATTTCATTGGCTGTCTCGGGATCAATACGGGTTTCCCTAAGAAGCGCATCAACTATCCTCTGACGGTCCCATCCTTTCATGTCCTCGCTGGAGGTCCTGACAAAAAGAGCCATGTCCGTGGTGTCCATACCCCTGTCCAGGGCTTCCCTGGCCTCTTGTATGGAGTAGATCATATCCACCTCCTCATTCCCTATATTGTATGGATTGCTCTTTTACACCCTACATGTTGGGGATGTCAAGCAAAAAATTACAGCCTCTCCAAACTCGTTATGAAGGATGGTGGCTGCGCTCTTCCATGGGAGCTTGTGGGCCTTGCACCCAGCCCCTGCCCTGTTGGCCAAGTACGGGTCTTGGGGCAAAGCAGATGGTGCATTGCGCAAAAAACCCCAGAAAATCTTTTTTCCCAACATATGTGCCAGGAGCTATTTGCAGATATTGACCATTTTTGAGGCCTGGGAACACTAAAATATCAGGCAGATGTTTGGGAATCAGGGCTCAGGGCCTGGCTCCAGGGTGTCTTTTTGATGCTTTGGTGAGGCTTTCAGAGCAGTTCTCGCTAAAGCTTGTCAAAGTCCAATGGGCCCTGATATAAGAACGCCAGAATATTAAGTCCTCTTGTAAGGAAGTGGTTTGCTCATGCCCTTTAGTAACATGGGTTTGAAGTGGAGGCTCTTGATTCCCATCCTTACCCTTTCCTTCTTGGGGACAACTGCCTTGGTTTTTGTGGCGCACAGATCCCAACAAATTCTTGTGGCCCAGTCAGAAAAGGCCCTTCTGGAAGGGCACTACGGCAGGTTACTACAGAGTTTGGATGCCATGCGAACCCAGGCCTCGGCCCTGGCTTGGGCCATGGCCCAAGACCCCCATGTGGGAGAACTTCTGGGCCTGGAGGATCGAGATGGACTTATGCTTCATCTGAATCCCTTGTATCAAAAATTGCGTTCCCGCCTCGGGGTGACTCAGATCCATTTGCACAGGCCCCCTGGTATTTCTTTCCTGAGGGTTCACTCCCCGGATCGTTACGGAGATGTCTTGTCTGATTCAAGAAGGGAACTACTAAGTGTCTTCCAAAGCGGTGAAGAGGCAAGCGGACTGGTGGAAGGTGCCACAGGTTACAGTATGAGGGCTGTGGTGCCAGTGGATCTTGATGGCCAAAGGCTGGGCACCCTGGAAGTGGGCCTCTCCCTTGAAGTTGCTCTATTCGGGGATTTCAAGAAGAAATGGGCATGCGATATTACGGTTCACTTGCCTCCTCCCCAAGCAAACAAGCAAGGCCTCATCCTGGCCTCCACCCTGGAATCGCCCCAACCCATGGGCCAGGAAGACTTCCAGAGGCTGGCTTCTAAAAGAACTGCATCAATCATGATCCCATTGCCACAAAGGCATGATGTTTCGGCTGTGGTGGGGCCCATTCTTGGACCAAGCGGTCTTCCAGTAGCCTTGGTGGAGATTCGAGTTTCGCGCATTGCTGTGTTGCAGATCATGGAAAGGTATCTCAGGCAGATGCTCTTGGTGGAGCTGGTGGGACTTCTTGCAGCGTTTATACTTGTTTGGTTGGTGGTGGAGAGGTTTCTGAGGCCCATTAGGGGAATGGTTAAAGCAGCCACCGAGATAGCATCTGGAGAAAGGGTCCACATGGATCCTGGAGGCCAAAACGAGTTGGGACAGCTGGCAAGGGCGCTTAGGAGCATGGTGGGTTATCTGGAGGCCTCCAGAGAGCGTACCAGAGACTATGCCCGCAATCTGGAAAAGGAGGTGGAAGAGCGCACCCAGCAACTCAGGACCTCAGAGGAACGCTATCGGAATCTGCTCCAAAGGCTACCCCTGGTGGTGTATCAGATGACCGGGGAAAGGATCCTTAAGTTCTCCAGCGCCTTTTCCAAAGAACTTCTAGGCATGGCCCCAGAGGAGCTTCTCAGCCAGCCCCACGGGTGGGACCATCTGATTCTGCCTGAAGAAAGGCAAAGGGTTCTTTGCGGTTTTTCCGAGGCCGTATCCAAGGGGGTGCCCTGGGCGCAAGAGTACAGGCTTAGGACACCCCAAGGCAGAATCTTGCTGGTTAGGGAACAGGCAACACCTCTCAAGGATGAACAGGGCCAAACTTATGCGATGGAGGGAATCCTCTCAGACATAACCCTACAAAAGCAAGTTCAAGACATGACCCTGCAGACAGAGCAGCTCAAGACCCTTGGGGAAATCTCTGCACGGCTGGCCCACGAGATCAGAAATCCCCTCACCTCCGTAGGAGGCCTTTCCCGCAGGCTCCTCAAGGAGTTAGGAGAGGGCCATCAAGCCAGAAACTTGGCTCAAGCCATAGTGCAAGAAGTACAGAGGCTGGAGACAGTTCTTCACATGATCTTGGCCTACATCCAGCCAGTGGAAGTGGAGCTCTCTCCAGGTGACCCAGGAGTCATGTTAAGGAAAATATTGCAGGACCTGGCCCCTGAGTTCCAATCCCGCGGCAGGAGGCTCTTGTGGGAAATCCCAGAAGAATTGCCCCTTATTCTCATGGATTCAAGGAATCTGCCCCGCGCCCTGGAGAGCCTCTTGCGAAGGCCCCTTTTCCACATGGAGGAAGACGGCGAATTTTTCCTTTGCCTAAACCCTGAACATGAAAGGCTTGTCATGAGACTTCGCTACCGGGCACCCTCTTTGGGATTGGACGATTTGGAGCATTTCTTCTATCCTTTTCTGGCTCAGGAAACCCCTGATCCCTGCATGCTGGAGCTACCCGTGGCCAGGACCATCCTTTACAAACATGGGGCCCTGGTAAAAGTAGGCCCTGGCTCGGCCACTGGAGAAGTGATAATAGAACTGAGCTTTCCCGCAGCCCGTTGAGCCCCAAGCCTCCTGCCCCTAGACCTGTAAAAAAAAGGGGGCCAAACGGCCCCCTTCTGAACTGACCCTCGCTGTGCTGGAATCAGAACAGCCCCCTCACTCTTCCAGTTTCCACGTCGATATCCACCCTTCGAAATGCCGGATCCGAGGCAGTGCCCGGCATCAAGCTTATGTTTCCTGCCACCGGGCAAATGAATCTGGCCCCACCGTAGGTGAGGAAATCTCTCACATGCAAGGTCCAGCCCTTGGGCTCTCCCTTCAGGTTGGGGTCATGGGACAGGGAAAGGTGGGTCTTCACCATCATGGTGGCAAACTCGTTGAACTTGGGATCCTTCTCGAACCTTTCTGCCTTGGCAGTGGCTTCAGGAGAATAGCTCACACCGTCAGCACCGTATACTTCCTTGGCAATGAGCTCTACTCGTTTTCTCAAAGGAGTACTCAAGTCATACAAGAACTTGAAGTTCACCTTGTCTTGGCAAGCATCCAGCACTGCATCGGCCAGCTCCAGAGCTCCCTCTCCTCCATACTGCCAGTGTCTGGAGACGGCCACCCTGGCTCCGGCCTCCTCACACATCTTCCTGGTGAGCTTGATCTCTTCCTCGGTGTCCGTGTGGAAAACATTGATGCATACAACAGGATTTATTCCGGCTTTCTTCACTGTGTTGATGTGATGGATCACGTTACACATACCTGCTTCCAGCCACTTGAGGTTTTCCTGGAAAAGCTCTTTGGGAATGGGTTTGCCCGGGATTACCAAGGGTGCTCCTGCTGCTACACCATGGCTCTTGAGGGCCCTTATGGTGGCGGTTATGACCGAAACATTGGGTATGTTTCCTGAATAGCGGCACTTCACATTCCAGAACTTCTCGAAACCTATGTCAGCTCCAAAGCCAGACTCCGTGATGTGATAGTCGGCCAGTTTCAGGGCTATCTTGTCTGCCACCACCGAGGACTGTCCCACTGCTATGTTAGCAAAGGGACCTGCATGTACCAGCACCGGCTGACCTTCTATGGATTGCAGAAGGTTGGGATTTATGGCTTCCCTCATCCAGGCCGTCATGGCTCCTGCCACTTCCAAGTCCTCTGTGGTTATGGGCCTGCCCTGCTTATCATACGCCACCACGATGCCGCCCATGCGTTTACGGAAATCTGCCAGGTCACTGAAGATCGACAGGATAGCCATGACCTCCGAAGAAACCGCAATGGCAAATTTGGAGGGCATGAGGAATCCATCCATTTTCCCGCCCAAGCCTATGATGATGTTGCGAAGAGCCTGGGCGCAGAAATCTATTACCCATCCCATCTCAACGTTCTTGGGATCTATGTCCAGGCGGCGAAGCTTTCTTTGAGCCAGCTGCTCATCGGTATAGTTGGCCTCATGCTGCATCCTGGAGGTCAGCGCCACCATGGCCAGGTTGTGGGCGTTCATGACCGCGTTTATGTCCCCCGTGAGGCCCAAGGAAAACTCGGTGAGGGGAATACACTGGGAAAGTCCTCCTCCGGCGGCCGAACCCTTGATGTTCATGGTAGGCCCCCCAGAGGGTTGCCTGATGGCAGCCACCACCTTCTTGCCCCTCTTGCCTATGCCCTGCAAAAGCCCCATGGTGGTGGTGGACTTACCCTCCCCCAAAGGAGTAGGTGTGATGGCAGTAACCTCGATGAATTTTCCATCTGGCCTGTCCTTGAGTCTGTTCAGAACTCTTTGGAAATCAACCTTGGCCACGTAGTGCCCGTGAGGAAGGAGCTCATCCTTTGTCACTCCTAACTCCTCGGCGATCTGCACGATGGGTTTCATGTGCTTCTCAGCCTCTTCTGCTATCTGCCAGTCCGCATACTTGGTTGGGTCCAACGGCATCCTCCACCTCCTCACCCCTTCATGATAATGGTCTCCCCTGGGGACGACCTTGTGGACAAATCTTACCCTGGAAATCCGCGGCATTATAGAAAATAGACTCCCAAGGTGTCAACCGATTTCATGCAGGGCCCGGCTGGTGGCCCATGGAGGCTAGGTCCTTGGGAAGAAATCTCAAACATTTCCAAGCCAAGAAACAAGGCAGGAAGCTTGGGCCATGAATCCAGTGGAGCTCATCGCATTGCACCGTGGGTACCCAAAGGATATACTTTGCAAACTGGCAGAATTTGCCAACAGCCTTGACCAAGGCAGCGGGCCTCTGGGGTGAGTCCCGCTGGTGTCAGAGGTGTTTGGATCCATGCTCCTTAGAACTTATTTAGCCCGGACAGGTCAGGAGGGGATCAGAGATGGAACTTAGAAGAGCTTTTTTTTCAGGGAGTTGGTATCCTTCTGACCCTGGCAAGTGCAGGAGACAAATAGAATCCTTTCTGGCCTCGGTCCCTACTTCTATCCCAGAGGGTTTGGATCCCTTGGGGGGCATAGTTCCACACGCCGGGTGGGTTTTCTCGGGCAGGATAGCCGCAAGCGTCATGGCCTCATTGAAGCTCTCTGGTGAGCCGGACACCATCGTGATATTCGGAAGTCATCTGGGGCCAGAGGATCCCTCTTGGATAATGCCAGAGGGAGCCTGGGAAACCCCATTGGGTCCCATGGAGGTGGACCAGGATCTGGCTCGATATCTTATGTCGGAGTTTTCCATCAGGAGGCAGGGGCCTGGGTATGCACAAGCTGATAACACCATAGAGGTGCAGCTTCCCATGCTTCGTTACTTTTTCCCCAAGGCTCGGATTCTGCCCCTGGGCTTGGCCCCCACTCAGGAGGGCATTGGCATAGGCAAAGGATGCGCCGAACTGATCTTGCAAAAGGGCATAAGATCTATGGTCTTGGGTTCCACGGATTTGACCCACTACGGGCCTGGATATGGTTTTTGCCCCAAGGGACCTGCATCCCAGGCAGAAGCTTGGGTAAAGGAGGTATTGGATGGTTCGGTGATCAAAAAATTTTTAGACATGGACCCAGAAGGCATCCTTGTGGAAGCCCTGGATAAGAAAAACGCCTGTTGTCCAGGGGCTGCTGCCGGAGCCGTGGCATGCCTTAAGACTCTGGGGGCCACAAGAGCCCATCTGGTACATTATGCCACCAGCAGGGATGTCATGGAGGCAGAAGACTTCGTGGGCTATGCTGGAGTGATATTCGGCAAATGAGGCTTGCCTTGGATATAGTGCCCGTGACTGCAGCCATCATATTCAATGCCCAGGGCAAGGTGCTTTTGGCCCGAAGAGCCCACGGGGACCCGCAGGGTTCACGCTGGGAGTTCCCTGGGGGCAAACTGCATAGGGGAGAAACTCCAGAGGAATGTCTCAGAAGAGAGCTCAAAGAGGAACTGGGCATAGAGGCCGAGGTGCAAGGGGTATTTCATGCTGTGAACCAGGATCTGGGGGATCGCTCCATATTGCTTCTGGCGTACCTGTGCACATGGAAACCAGGGCCCATGGAGCTTAGAGAGCACAGCGAGTGCAGGTGGATCTGCCCCAAGGACTTGATGAATATGGATCTCTTAGAGGCCGATCGACTGGTGGCAATGAAACTGGCCGAAAAACTGGGAAATGGAGAGATCGGAGGGGTGGGAGATTTCCATGCGCAGGGAACAGGAAACCGCCCTTAAGGCGGTTCGCATAGAGGTGTTGGATCGTGAAGGAGAGATTTATCATAGAATCATATGCCCCTATTGCAGGAAGGTGATGGTCTTTGCACTTCGCAGTAATCTTTATCCCAAGGGCTCTACCATGCGATGCACGGAATGCAAGGGTTTGTTCAAGAAGTTCTTGAGGGAGATGCGCAGGGAGTGATCTGATCCCCAGGATGCCTGGACAAAGGGAAACAGATCCATCAGAGGGCAGCAGAGTTAAACTGAATAGAGACTTCATTGGGCTCTATGGGATCTAATCCATCCTGGGATTTCCCGTGCAATGACAAAGGGGAAACTCTGGGGAATCGTGGCCCTAATGAGGTTGCAATGACAGGGATCCGGAGAAATGATCATCTACGAACTCTTTTGTGAGCAAGGACATGGTTTTGAAGGCTGGTTTCAGGACGGTCCCAGTTTTCAGGAGCAGATGGAAAGAGGCCTCATACAGTGCCCCATATGCGGCACTTCCCAGGTGAGCCAGCGGCTCTCCACGGGCGGCACCATACATCGAGGCGCGCAAGAGACCCAACGATCAGACCCCGGCGGGGAGCCTGAAAACCTTCTTCGCGTGATCCAGAAGGTGGTGGAAAAGCATTTCCAGAATGTAGGGAGCGATTTCGCAAAGGTGGCGCTGCGTATGCATTACGGTGTGGAGGAACCCAGGAACATCCGCGGCACTACCACCGAGGCCGAAGAAAAGATGCTGCGCCAAGAGGGGGTGGAGTTCTTTAAGCTGGCTTTGCCTGACCCCGATACAGAGAAACCGCTCCATTGATCTGGTCGAAAGAGGCCTTATTAATTGATATCTCGGGGCCGAATCTGGAAGACCTGGAATCCCATTTGCCTGGATCCGGTTGCGCACCCCGTGTTACTTTCTGGAGCAGGGATCCCAAGAGCTCTTTTGAGAAAAACCGCATCCTTGATTACTGGGGTCTACTCTGGTATTTATCTGGCCCGGGGCTGGTAGGGCTGACCCGGATCATTTCCAGATGCACGGCTCTGGGATTCCTGGGGTGGAGACAAGGGCATCAGGGGCTTCTTGTGTATAAATCCACTTTTGTCCAGGAAAATCTAAAAATACGGGATAACCCCGATGCTGAGAACTCATCCAGTTGGCCTTCATGAAACGCTATTTTGGGCCTAAATGTTTTTGCTCAAGGGGGATGGCCGGGCATGATTCGTAAAGTTGTAATGGGGATCATCCTCTTTGTGGGGTGCTTGCTTTTTACAACACAAGCTTTGGCTCAAGAAGGCAGCAAGGCCCAGATCCGAAAGCAATTGTTGGAACAAGCACAGGCTGAGATCAAGCTCTTGAAGGAAAAACTGCATGAAGCCCTCGAGCGTCTGGAAAAATTGGAGAAGCTAAGAGGCATGGCCCACTATCGGTTCCCCTCCCAGATGGAACTTCTGGGGGTCAAGTTGCCCCTTGAGAGAAGGGATCTTTGGGAGCGCATGGACAGGGAATTTCTGATCCTGGTCAATGACGTTCCCCAAGTACTACTTTGGATGAAAAGGGCCAACAGATACTTCCCTTTGATAGAGGAGCGTATCAGAGTTCGAGGCCTGCCCCAAGACCTCAAGTATGTGGCCATAGTGGAAAGTTCTCTCAGACCAGAGGCCCGCTCCAGTGCAGGAGCAGTGGGAATCTGGCAATTCATAGCCTCCACAGGGTCTCTATATCAGCTGGAGATCAACAACTGGGTGGATGAAAGGCAGGATCCCCTTCGCTCCACAGAAGCGGCTTTGAGCTACCTGGAGTACCTCTATTCCAAGTTCGGGGATTGGATCCTGGCCTTGGCGGCTTACAATGCTGGAGAAGAAAGGGTTCGCAGGGAGATGGCTCGCCAGGAGGTGAGTTCCTTCTACGATCTAATGCTTCCCTCTGAAACCGAGCGCTATGTTTTCAAGATAGCCTCTGCCAAGCTAATCCTGTCTGATCCAAAGGCCTATGGGTTCGAACTGAGCCCAGAGGAGCTTTATGAGTCACACAAGGTGGAGCTGGTAGAACTGGATGTGCCAGGAGATCTGGAGCTGGCCCCTCTTGCCCGTGCGTGCGGCATGACCTATAGAGCTCTGCGCACCCTTAATCCCCACATAAGAGATTCATGGCTGCCCAAAGGCAGCTACCGCCTCTATGCGCCTGAGGGGAAAGGTAGACAAATCCAGGAATTCGTTCGAACCAAGACTCTCTCGGCAGCCCCAAGATCCAAGGCTGGTTCTGCGACCCTGAGGGCTGAGCCAACAAATCAGAGTTCTCAAACAAAGATAGTTCACAATGTTCAGGAAAAAGAAACTCTTTGGGACATAGCCAAGAAGTACGGGGTCCAAGTGAAGTCCCTTCAGCAGTGGAACAAGCTTGGCGCTCAGGACAAGATCCAGCCAGGTCAGCGCCTTGTGATACATAGGTGAATGATCTTGTTTTCAATCCCCCAAGCCAGGCCCCTGGAATCAGACCTTGGGGTTGGGCAACGAAAAAAGGTGTGGAAAAAGGACAATTCTCAAGAGTGAGTTTGTTTAAGTTCCATGGGCAAGCTGAACATGGAACCGCTTTTGAGGATTGGGCCTGTGGCCTCTTGAATCAGGCAGGAAAAGCTTCTTAGGAGATATGCTATGGCAACCAAGGCAGGCACCACTAAGGCCAAGAGGAGTTTCGGCAAACGCATGCAGGCCCTCAGGCACAAGGCGGGCATGTCCATGGAAGCGCTGGCAGCAGATACGGGCTGCTCCACAGATAGACTTCTTAGCATAGAGGCCGACAAGGTTCTCCCCACGGTCTCGGAGGTGATAAGAATCTCCAAGGCGCTGTCTGTGGATCCAGGATCGTTCTTGAGCGCAGAACAGAGGGAGTCCCACGCCAGGAAAGTAGCCGCGTACCAAAAACGCACAGAGGCCTATTCATACACACCTCTTACCCCAGGGGCCAAGACCAAGCACATGAAAGCCTTCTTGGTCCAGATAGACCCTTGTTCGGATCACGAAATGGTGGAATATCAGCACGAAGGCGAGGAATTCATCTACGTGCTTAAGGGAAGGCTGGAGGTGATGGTAGGAGATCACATGCGGGTTCTGGAGCAGGGCCAAAGCATTCATTTCAACTCTGGCATTCGTCACAGACTAAGAAATCTGAGCGATGTACCCATGGAGCTGATAGTTGTGGTCTATACTCCATAGACCGCTTAGGATCTTCGTGCTGGGCCTCCCTCGAGGGGGATGGGGGGAACATTCAAGAACTTGGATCCCTTTATTGCTTCATTGTCTTGTGAGATTCCAAGAGTGAAACTCACCCAGCAATCCAATACAGGTACCTGCAGTTTTCGAGTTGGAACCAGACTGGGCAAGCTAAGGGGGAGGTGTTGCCATGGCTTTTCAGCTCACCAACGAGCAGCACATGATCCAGCTCATGGTGCGAGACTTCGCCCGCAAAGAGATCGAGCCTGTTGCAGGACGTCTTGACCGCGAAGGTGCGTTTCCCTGGGAAATACTGCGCAAGATGGCTCAATTGGGTTTGATGGGCATGATGGTGCCTGAGGAATATGGGGGATCCAATGTGGGTGCAGTGAGTTACAGTCTGGCCATGCAGGAGATAGCTTACTCCTGCCCCTCAACAGCAGTGACCATGGCCGTGTGCAACCTGGCCTGCGAGCCTCTGGTGGCCTTTGGCACCGAGGAGCAGAAAGAGAGATACCTGCTTCCCCTGGCAAGAGGGGAAAAACTAGGGGCTTTTGCGGTCACGGAGCCCCAGGCTGGATCCGACGCAGCAGGCATCCGAATGCAAGCCATCTTGAGGCAAGGGTGCTATTATCTAAGCGGAACCAAGATGTTTATCACCAATGGCAGCTATGCCGGAGTGCTGGTGGTTCTTGCCAGGACAAGCGAGGAAGGTCACAGGGGTATAAGCAGTTTTCTGGTGGAGCCAGGCTTCCCAGGATTTTCCGTGGGAACTGTAGAGGACAAGATGGGGCTCAGGGCCAGCAACACCGCTGAATTGGTTCTGGAGGAGTGCCAGGTGCCAAGATCCAATCTGTTGGGACAGGAGGGAGACGGCTTTCGCATGGCAATGGCAGCCCTTGACAGCGGGCGCATAGGGATAGCCTCGCAGTCCGTAGGTATGGCTAGGGCCTGCTTTGATGAGGCTGTCAGATACAGCAAGGAGAGGAAACAATTCGGGAAGTATATCTCCACGTACCAGGCCATCCAGTGGATGATAGCCGATATGGCCACCGAAATAGAGGCAGCCACTTTGCTGACACTCCATGCTGCGGCGCAAAGAGACCGGGGGGAGCCATTCACCATGATGGCCTCCATGGCCAAGCTCTATGCATCTGAAATGGTCAACAGGACAGCTTTCAAGGCAACTCAAATATTCGGTGGTTACGGCTTCATGAAAGACCATAAAGTGGAGAGAATATACCGGGATGCCAGGGTCACCACCGTCTATGAGGGCACCTCAGAGGTGCAAAGGATGGTCATAGCCAGACAGGTTCTGAAGGGTTCATGAATAGCCGGGGAAAAAAAAGTGGAGCCGCTTTGGAAACTCTTTCGCCTATCCATTGTCTAACTAAGAAAGAGGAAACCACGGGGCATGATGAGGCCCCTTGGACTCCGGAGCAATGGGAGAGAAGATGGATCGAATCCGCGCAGAGGGGAGACAGCGAATCCTTCGAGCGGATCGTCATCGCCTACCAACAGAGGGTCTTCAACCTGGCCTTCCGTCTGCTGGGAGACAGGGAGGAGGCGGAAGACCTGACCCAAGAGGTGTTCCTCAATGTTTACAAGCATCTTTCCAGCTTTCGTGGAGAGTCCCAGTTCTCCACCTGGATCTATCAGGTCACCCTCAATCACTGCCGCAACAGATTCAAGTACCTGAAAAGGCGTTTTCATCAAAGCACAGAATCTCTGGACGACCCTTTGCAGAGTGGAGAAGGAGACCTGGAGCGGGAGCTGCCCGACGAGGCGGATCTGCCCGAAGAGTCCCTTCATCGAAGACAAGTCCAGAAGCTCGTTCAGATTGCAGTTCAGAGGCTTCGGCCAGATTACAAGGAGATCATAGTTCTCAGAGACATCCAGGAGCTCTCCTACCAGGAGATTTCGGAGGTGCTGGGCCTGCCGGAGGGAACCATAAAGTCCCGGCTTCATCGCGCCCGATGGGAGCTCAAAGAGCTTCTAGCAGGGTTTGGCATTCATAGGAGCGGATGATGGAACCTAAAGCAGGAAGAAGTGCTTGTCAGGAGGTCCGAGAAAAATTCCTGGACCTGCTGGATGAAAACCTGACAGGAGAGGGTCGTAAGGAAGTAGAGAGACACCTTCAGGCATGTAGAGATTGTGCCTGGCACTGGGAATCTTATTGCTCCACGGTGCAGGCCTTGAACTCTTTGGAAACATTGGATGTTCCAGAACGTGTTTTTGAGTCCATAAGGGCTAGAATACAAAAGGGCTCGACCCTAAGGAGGGTCTTGGGTTGGCTCAGAGTTCATCCTTGGCGGGTGCCAGTGCCGGTGATGGCCACCCTGGGGGTGGTGTTACTATTGGGGGGCCTCGGCCAATGGCGGCCTTGGGACAACAGGCCTCAGCAATATTCCCCCACTGCCTCTTTGAAGGAGCCTGGGGTGGAATTGCAGGCTCATCAGATTCAGCCCGTTGGCTCCTCTTATCTCCAGGAGAACTTCCTGAGCCCTGTGAGGGCCCTGGATCTGGATTCAGACTGGCCCCTTGCGGGAAAGGTCATGATACAAGACGAAATGGTCTTGGATCTTACAGGATCCGAAGAGGTGTTCCAGCGGATCGAGTCCATTCTCAGGGAGTCCAGAGGTAAGATGTTCCTGATGGGAGTAAGACACAGGGACTCAGGCCAGGTCATAAGGAGCAGGATCCTCTTGGAGATCCCTATGGAGAGCTACTCCAGGGTCATTCAGCAGATCGAATCCCTGGCGCCTGTTCAAAGGGTTTTCTTGGAGAGGGAAGCCTTGCCTTTGAGACCAGACCGCTTGAGAATAAGCATCGTGGCCAAAGACATGGGTACCCCACCAGAGGCATCCTCCATTCAAACTGTTGGTTCTCGCTGAAGAGTATTGTCCGTGCACCCCCCAAAAAGCCGCCTTCCAGGCGGTTTTTTTTGATGGCCTGACCCGCCCAAGTGCTGAATCTGCCGCAGGTTTCATAAGGAACTTTTGTGTGCAAAGCCCTTGTGGTTGCAAAAAGATTCTTGAAGCAGAGAGCTGAATCACTGGAATCAGCGTGTTGAATTCCCTTTTCCTACAGAGGAATTCATTTCTCATGGCTGGATCCTTGAACCATAGCCGATTCCTTTGGAGGCTTGGGCTTCATACCAAGGCCTCTGTTTGGTATTTTGGGGAATCCAACCCTTTGCAAATCCAAGTGCAAGGCCCAGGTGTTTTTTTCATATAGATCGTTATATTCTAAAAGCTGTGGAAATGAACCAAGCTCATACGCTTCCACTAAGGGATGCGGCCTGGACGCCTGGGGAGTTTTTAGCCCAGGGCTTAGAGATTCTCTTGGGAGGCACTGGCCTTAAGCCCATTGGGGAGATCAGGCAAGAGCTTGTCTTGAGCCCGTTGACGTCTTTGGAAGCCATATGTTAGCGTCCAGCAGTATGGATTTCATGAGAAGGAGAGAATCCCATTGCATATAGAGGTAAGAGACGACATCTCTTCCATGGAAAGTGTGCAGGAGTCTTGGCTTGAACTTTGGAATCATGCTTCCAATCCCGAGGTTTTTCTTCATCCCCTGTGGACTCTTGCCTGGTGGAAGCATTACGGCCAAGGAAGGGAAGCCTGTTTGTTGCTGGTCTGGGATGAGCACAACACCCTGGCAGGGCTGGCGCCCCTTTGCCGTTGCCAGCGGAACCCAGAGGTTGTGGAATGGATAGGCAGCACTGATCTGTCGGACAGCATGGATTTCTTGATCCGCAAAGGATTGGAGCATAAGGTGATGGCAGCTTTGGAAAAAGGGCTTAGAAAGCTCCTTACCAACGGGTCACACCTGGATCTTCACTGCGTTGCTGACGGATCTCCGACTCTAGAAGAGCTCAACGAGATGTTGAGCCAAGGGTGGGATGTGCGCATAGACCTGGAAGAGTATTCCCCCCGTGTGGAGCTGCCCCATAGCTGGGAAGAATTCTTGCAGCGCCTAAGCTCCCATCACCGCCATGAAATCAGGCGTAAAATAAGAAAGGCCGAAAAGGATCTTCAGGCCACTTTGGCCGTGGTGGATCCCTCAGAGGGGTGGGAAAGGGCCATGGAGCATTTCTTCAGGCTTCATCGCCTCAGTCAACCTCAAAAAGCTGCCTTCATGGATGAGAAAAGGGAGTCCTTCTTCTTGGATGTGGCAGGAAGCTTGGCCAGGCACAAGATGGTCAAGTTGGCAGAACTTCGCTCTCTGGAAGGCCCCATTGCCTCAAGCATATCATTTGTACAGGGCCGCACCTGGGCCCTCTATAACTCGGGCTTTGATCCTCGTTATAGGCAGTACAGCCCAGGTATAGTTCTTGTGGCTCAAACCATAAAGGAGGCTATCTCGGAAGAACTCGAGGTCTATGATTTCTTGAGGGGCCGCGAAATATATAAGTATGATTTTGGGGCCGTAGATCGTCTGATTTACCGTCTTAGACTGAAACCACGCCCAGAGGATCACTCTTGATGCGCTTGGCTGTACTTAGTTTCCACACCTGTCCTCTGGCTGCCCTGGGTGGCAAGGAAACCGGAGGCATGAATGTTTATTTGAGGGAAGCATGTTCCCGACTGGCCCACTTGGGGGTACAGGTGGATGTTTTCACCAGAAGCCAGGACCCCTTGGTTCCAAGGAAGGTGGAGCTGGCCCCAGGGGTGAACGTGCACCATGTGCCAGCCGGACCCCAAACCCCCTGCCCCAAGTACAGGCTGGTGGATTATGTGGAGGAATTCGTAAAGGGCATTCATGAGCTGGCTTGCGAGCCCTATGACCTCATCTACTCCCACTACTGGCTGTCGGGCATGGCCGGTCTTAGCTTGAGGGCCCACTGGGGGATTCCCATGGTACACATGTTCCATACCATGGGCTGGATAAAAAACATGGTGGCCCGAAGCCGAAGTGAGCAGGAGCAAGAAATAAGGCTTTTCTGGGAAGAAGAGGTGGCCAGGCAGGCAGACGCCCTTGTGGCGCCTCATCCTCTGGAGAGGGCTCAACTGGTTTGGCACTACAAGGCCTGCCCGGCCAGAATAAGGGTGATCCCCTGCGGAGTTGACACCTCGGTGTTCAAGCCCATGAACCGGTGGCAATCTCAAAGGGCACTCGGGCTGGACAATAGGCCCTGGCTCATCTTTGTGGGCCGTCTGGATCCCATCAAGGGATTGGACACCCTTCTCAAGGCCATGGCCTTGCTCAAGGAGAAGAAGAGCTCTTCAAAGCCCCTGCCCTCTTTGATGGTAGTGGGAGGACCTCCATGGGAAAACCCCCTCAAGCCCCCGAGAGAGATCTCTGAGATATACCAGGAGGTCCGCTCTTTGGATATCCAGGATCTGGTTCACTTGGCAGGTCCCCAACCCCAATACCGTCTTCCCATGTATTACAACGCCTCCACAGCCTGCGTGCTTCCCAGCAGATACGAATCCTTCGGACTGGCAGCTTTGGAAGCCATGGCCTGCGGGGTTCCAGTAGTGGCCTCCAGGGTGGGGGGACTCAGTTACACTGTCTTGGACGGGCGCACAGGAGTACTGGTCCCTGAGGGGGACCCCCGAATCCTGGCCCATACCATCCAAGAGCTTCTGGAATCCCCCATGTGGAGGGCCCATCTGGGAGCCGAAGCGGCCAGACGGGCCCGATGCTTTTCCTGGAGCATGGTGGTAAGGGAACTAATTGCCTTCTTCAGAGAAGTGGTTCAACAGGCGAAGGGCCTGCCTCAAGTTGTGGGTGATTCCAACACCCTGTCCATATCTCCAAGCAGCTCTTGAGGGGGAGGGAAAAGCAGTCTTGAAAGGCGAAAGACAGGATCTGGCTCCCTATGCAGCCCGCAGCCTGCTGTCCAGAGGCAGGAAATATCCCGAGGAGCTCAAGGACGACAGAGCCCACTTCGAGAGGGACCGGGATCGGGTCATTCACTGCGCGGCCTTCAGAAGATTGGAATACAAGACCCAGGTGTTCGTAAATCATGAGGGAGATTATTACAGAACCCGCCTGACCCACACCCTGGAAGTGGCCCAGATTTCCAAAGGCATTGCGCGTCGTTTGGGTCTGAACGAGGATCTGGCCGAGTCCATTGCCCTTGCCCACGATCTGGGACATACCCCCTTTGGTCATACAGGGGAGGAGACCCTGGACAGGCTCATGGAGGATTGTGGAGGATTCGAACACAACTTGCAGAGCCTGCGCATAGTGGAGGAGCTGGAAGAACGCTATCCACTGTTCCCAGGCCTCAACTTGACCTGGGAAACCAGGGAAGGGCTGGTCAAGCGCTCCATGGAGGCCAAGAGCAGAGCCAGGGGAATCCCCCAGGAGTTCCTACCCGAGGAAGCTCCTACCCTGGAAGCTCAAATCATCGAACTGGCCGACGAGATAGCTTACAACAATCATGACATAGACGACGGCCTGGAAGCCGGGTACCTGGATGAAGAGGAACTCTTGCAGGAAGTGGATCTCTGGGAGGAATTGACCAGCAGGGTTAGAAGCAAGTATCCATCAATTTCCGGAAAACAGTTGAAGTATCAAACCATCAGCCATCTCATCGGATTTCTCATCGAGGATCTGGTGGAATCCACCAGTATAAGGCTGAAGGAGCAGGGAATAGAGACCCTGGAGGACGTGAGAAAGGCTGGGAATCTCATAGGATTCTCCCCGTCCATAAGGGCCAGGAACAATTCCTTGAAGCTCTTTTTACAGGAAAGGCTTTACAGGCACTACAAGATGGAACGGATGCGCCTCAAGGCAAGAAGGGTGATCCAGGGGCTTTTTGAAGCTTACCTGAGCCATCCGACCCTTCTGCCCATCCGCCACCAGCACAAGGCCGATTCAGAACCCCTCAAGAGGGTGATATGCGATTACATAGCCGGCATGACCGATCGTTTCGCCATAGAGGAGTACAGGCGCCTGTTTGATCCAGAAGAAAAAGTCTAAGGTTTCACTTGACTGATAGCTGTGTAACCTAAAAAAATCAAATCTTTTTTTACTTGAGTCGATTACCCATCCAAGACTGCTGCCATCTTTGACTAATGCAGCAAAACTCCATCGGTTTTACATGAGTTCAGGCTTTTTGCGGGCTTGATGGTACGGTCTGGGCTTTGCTGGCACGCCAATTGCTCTTTCAAAGGATCACTCCCTGCCCGAGCTCAATTACGGGCGCTGGGGAGCCCCTCCCAAGGGGAAAAGCTTGCCGCCCATGGAGGCAAGGATTTCCTTGGACAGTGTCGCACATGTGACTGCAGGTGGCGGGACCGTGACAGGCCCGGCCTCTTCTGCACCAAAGGCCCCCTGGGGCAGGGCTGAAAACCTGCCTTTTGAGGAGTTCTTGACAAAGGCCGAGACTTCCCAAACAGCTTTGGGAAATGCTTCTGATGGGGGGTTTAGGCCCTGGGGGGGAGCTCCATATGCAGCTCACGGGCTGGAGGTGTTGCATTGTTTTCCTCAAGGCCAGGCTCGCTCCTGGCAGGAACAGGTCAGGCTTTACAAGGAAGATCAGCTCCTGGCCCACCCAGGGGGAGACCTGGTGGACCTGCAAGCCGCAAACCCCCTTGAGTCCCCTCCTCCCCAGGAGAACTTCTTTCAGAGGATCGCTAAGGACCTCTCCGATGCCGCGGCCAATGTGCTCAATTTCTTCAAGGACCTTCTGGGTGGATCCACGTATAAGTACGTGGACGAAGATCAACAAATTCAGACAGCCAAGAGAAGAGGCCTGGGAGCCACGATCCTGGAATTTTTCAAGGATCTGGCAAGCGGCCTGAGTTTCGGATTTTTCAGACCGGACGGAGAGCCTGAACCTAAGAATTTCTTGGAACGATTGTCCTTTGCCTGGCAGAAGATCTTTGGGGAAGCCTTGGTGGATGATCTGGTTATGGGCGTGCCTTCCTCGGCCATCCATATGCTGGATGATGCTGCCCTTGCCTTGTGGAACCTCCTGGAAGTTGTGCCAGAGGCCACCATAGGTACTCTTCCTGGGGGAAAGGAGCTTGTGACAACCATTTTCGACAACGGACAGGTGCTCATTGACTACATAACCGACTGCCTGCCTTCAGGGGAAGCCTGGATGAGGGTCCACGCCTTTGATCTCCAGGGAGGCGAGCTGATCCCACCGGTTCTCTACAATCTGAAACTCCCAGAGCATTACGGCAGAGACACCCGCTGGTCCACGGTGCGCAACACTCCATTTCGAAAAGCCATAGAGACTGTGGGAAGCCTGCTTGCGGATGTGGCCCTGGCAAGATTCACCACACATAGTCCCAAAACGAGCAAGAGGAGACATTGAGCATGATTCCCTTGGCCTTGAGGAAAACCTTAGCCCCTTTTGCCCAAAGAGTCATGAATGGTCTGAGCTCCCAGTTCAAGAGATTTGCGAGACCGGTGAAGACCCAGACCCTGGCAGCCAAGGCCACTTCTCATCCAAGGGGTCTTGTCATGCGCCAGATGCCGGCATTCTCCGCCTTGTTGGAGCAAGCTCAGGCATCCAATGACAACAGGCCTCAAGGCGTGGCTCTGGCACAGCTGGCCCAAGGCCCTCCAGACTATCCAAAACCTCAAAGCTCTACTTCTCAGCCTCTTCCAAGTGCTCAGGCCAGAAATGGGGCAAAATATATGTTCTACACAGTAAGACCCGGAGACACCCTCTGGTCGCTGGGAGTAAAGAGGTTCGCAGTGGACCCAGAGGTGCTGGCCAAAGAAAACGCCATAGAGAACCCAAGCAAGCTTCAAGCCGGTCAGCGCATCAGGGTGCCTCTAAAGGCCAGCTCACCGGAACAGACAGTGGTGGCCAGTTGGTATGGACATGAACACCACGGCAAGCCCATGGCCAATGGCGAGCCCTTTAATATGCACGCTGCCACCATTGCCCACAAGGAACTTCCCCTGGGCACCAAAGTGGAATTGAAGAATCCAGAGACCGGACAGAAGGTGTTGGCTGTGGTAACAGACAGGGGCCCTTACATAGAAGGGCGTGACGTGGATCTTTCATACGGCCTTGCCAGGAGATTGAACATGGTGGAAAAAGGGGTGGGAAAGCTTGTAATGAGAGTTTTGGCATAAGAAACCTTTTCCCCAAAAAATCAAGGATTTTTTCTCTTTACCTGCATGCTGGCTTTAAGTAAAATCCCCCGCAGGGGTACCATTAGTCCCAAAGAGAGGTGGCTCCATGGAAGTACTCGTGGTGGATGACGAACCTCAGCTTTCGGAAATCATGGCCGAGTATCTGAGCCGCTGTGGATACCACGTTACCTGCGCCCAGAATGGGGGGGAGTCCCTTGAGCTGATTCGGGCAAAGTACTTCTCTGTTGTCATCTCGGATATAACCATGCCGGGTATTAGCGGTTTGGAGCTTTTGAAGTCAATCAGGGAAATCTATCCTGAAACCAGTGTCATCTTGATGACAGGCTCTGCCAGCGCCCAGGCTGCCAAAGAAGCTCTAGAAAAAGGTGCTTTCGCGGTGCTTCAGAAACCTTTTTCCCTGCAGGAACTGAAAAAAAAGGTGGATCAGGCCGCAAGGCTCCGTAGCATGGGGCCCCCAAAAGGAATCATGAGAGGTTCAAAGAATCCTGATCATGGGGAGCAGCAGTCATCCAGCTCCCTCAGGAGCAAAGAATTACAGGTTCTTGCCTCCATGGGAGCTGCCTTGGCCTTGGCTGACAAACAAGGGATTGTTCTGGATGTCAATGATGGCTTCTGCAGGACATTCAACAAGAAAGACGTGCAGGTAAGAGGCAACTCCCTGTGCAAGGCACTGGGCTGCTCTCTGTCATCAGAGAGCACATGCTCCAATCCCTGCGAAATGTGGGATAGATTCCAAAGAGTTGTAAGACAGAAGCACTCCTCCGGGCCTTTTGTTTGCAGTATCCCTCTTCAAGGAAGAGGTACCAGGCAACACTTCATTTTCCACACAAGGGTCCTTATGCTTCCACAGGGCAATGGCTCTGGGGCAGGCCAGGAGCGACTGGCAGTTCTCATGGAAGACATCTCAGAGTTCCTGGATGCAGAGGCCCAGGTACTGGACCCCGGTTGTTTGGGCTGCCTGGGAGAGATAACAAGAGACATAGTGCATGAACTGGCCCAGCCTCTGAATGCCATCTCAGCTCAATGCCAGCTCCTCAAGTTCAGAATAGAACAACAAGGTGAGTCCTCCAAGGAAGTTGTACTTTCCAGTCTGGCTGAGCTCCAGAGGCAAACTTCCCGAATGACAGAGGTCCTAAACCATCTAAGATCAGGTTACAGAAACAAAACCCTTGTAGGTCCTCAAGGGCCCAACCAAGGCTCCTCTGCGCAGTGAAGAACCTAAGCTAGAGTCTGTCCTTACCCCAAATGCTCACCCAGTCCGGTCTTAGGGCCTCTGCCAAGCCCAAGATGAACTGCATTGACGTGTTGACATGGCATGAAAACTGCTATCAACGCAGCGCAGGACCACTTTTGAGGAGTGAGTGAAGCCATGATGGATAATGCCCTGACACAGATGTGGAATCAGTCCCAAGGCTTTTATCAGGTACAGGAGGCTCTTTTTCACCCATGTTCTTTGCTCTCCATGCCAGATCTTTCTGCTCAGGAAGTAATGCTGCCAGATTCCATGGCCCAAGCCCAGGTCCCCTCGGTGCTGTGGGCTTATGAAAGGCCCCTTCAGCCCTGGTTGAAGTCGCTGGTGCGATCCGCTCTTGGCAGCAAGGTGTGCCTGCGCATGGTGAGGTCCTTTCCCATGGCTTTGGCTGAAATCTCCTCAAGATCTTTTGAACTTCTGTTGACAGGAAAAGACCTGGAACAGGGAAGCGGTTTTCAACTGGTCCAATCCCTAAGGGAAAAGAACATTTGGACTCCTGCTGTTCTGCTTACATACAGGGGAGATGAGGATTTGGCGGCCAGATGCCTGGAAGAGGGCTTTGCTGCGTACCTGGCAGGAGAGATGTTGGGGGACGCACCCAGAGTTTCACAGAGAATCCAAAAGGCCTTGGAGGAAGGCTTAAGAAGAAAGAAAACCGCAGCCTTTTTGAGGCAGGTGGGTCAGATGGCCATAACAGATCCTCTCACATCTCTGTACAACAGGTTTTTCATGGAAAAGCTCTTGGAAATGGAGACCTCAAGGTGCCTTCGCTATGGAGAGCCTTTTTGTGTGGCCCTTCTGGATCTGGATGGTTTCAAGAAGGTAAACGATCTCTTGGGCCATCTAAGAGGAGACCAGCTGCTGGTGGAGCTGGCTCAGGTACTAAAGAAAACCGTTAGGGCAACCGATCATATTGGGCGGTATGGAGGAGATGAATTCCTGATGATTCTGCCCAAGGCCAGCCTGGTAAATGGCATCAGCCTATGTACCAGGATCATCCAGGCCGTAAGGAGCCGTGATTCGTGGGTCCAAGCACCAAACCCCAAGATCAGCCTCAGCATAGGGCTCACCCACTGGAGAGGGGATCAGGCCCTTGCCTGGGAGTCTATCCTGGAGAAAACAGACAGGGTTCTTTACCAGGCCAAGAGCAAGGGCAAGAACCGGATCTGCTACGAATTCTCCTGATTTTCCCAGAAGGCCTGGGTGGGATCTTGGAAAGATTTCATTGCTTTCCCGGGGATCACGGAAAAAGCCCATGCACAAGGAGGAACAAGAGTGACTCAAGAGTCTTCTGACAGCAGGGATTTCCAGGAAATGATTCAGGAGCTGGCTGCGGCTTTGGTCTTGGCCGACCCAGGTGATCTAAGCACGTTTCAGTCTGTTTTCAATGTGCTGGATTCATTGTCCAGACATCCCATCGCATCAGCGGATTCAAGGGTGTGCGGAGTCATTGGAGAGCTCAGGGAAAAGCTGGAATCGTGCATCATGGGGGGTGCATGTTTGGAGGAGCTCATGCCTGAGCTGGAAAAGGCTCTCCAGCAGATATCTCTGGAGAGCCTCCCAGAGAACTCTGTGGATCCCTGCCAGGATTCCCTGCCACCTGATACAAGAACCGAAGGTGACTCATCCCATAAACCCCTGGACTCCAGAGCACAACCCGAGGAGTCCATCGCAGATCCTGAACTCCTCAAAGAATTCCTGGCAGAGGCCAGGGAAAATCTGGATTCCATAGAGGTGGAAATACTGGCCCTAGAGGAGAATCCATCGGAATTGGAAGTCATTCACCGAATCTTTAGGCCCTTTCACACCATCAAAGGGGTCTCGGGATTCTTGAATCTGCAACAGGTGCACACCCTCTCCCACAAGGTGGAGGATGTGTTGGACAAGGCCAGAAACGGCTCCATGGCCATGACTCAGGAAGTCATTGACATGGTCCTGGAGGCCGTAGACCTTCTAAAGGCTCTTCTAGATGCCACAGAGAAGAAATCTATGGGACAGCCACACCAGGATTGCTCTGATCGCTTGGAGGATTTTCTGGAGCGTCTGGCAGCAATGGACTCACAAGAGGAAGCCCCCATTGAGCAGGATCCTCCTCCTCTGGGCCAGCTGCTGGTGGCCACCAGCAAGGTGAGTTCAGAGGATATCTCGCAGGCCCTCCAGGTGCAAGAGTCTGTGGCGTCTGATAGGCCCCTGGGACAGATCCTGGTGGAGCAAGGCAAGGTGGCTCCCAAAGACGTAGAGAAGGCCTTGAAGGTCCAGCAAGCATTCGCCCAGGTGTCCGAGGAATCCCGAACCTCAGCCCTGGGCGGAACCATCAGGGTGGATATGGCCAAGCTGGACAATCTTGTGGACATGGTGGGCGAGCTTGTGATCGCACAGTCCCTGATAAGGCAAAACCCGCGAATCCAGGAAGCAATGGATCACAGGCTCAGCAAGGATTTCGGCCATCTGGGCCGCATAACCTCAGAGCTACAGCGCACCGCCATGTCCATGCGGATGGTGCCCATCAAGCATACCTTCCAAAAAATGATCAGGTTGGTGAGGGATCTTTCCCGCAAGTCCGGCAAGGCAGTACAGCTACTCATGTCCGGCGAAGAAACAGAAATAGACAGAAGCATGGTGGATGCCATTCATGATCCACTTGTGCACATGATCCGTAACTCTGTGGACCACGGCATAGAGCCTCCAGAGAAGCGGGAACAAAGGGGCAAACCCCCAGTGGGCACCATCCACTTGAGGGCATATCACAAGGGAGGGCATGTGATAATCGAGATCCAGGATGACGGTGGAGGGCTGGACCTGGAGAAGATTCTCCACAAGGCAAGAGAAAAAGGGCTGGTCAGGCCAGAGGAGAGCCTTTCGGATCACGAAATCTACCAGCTCATATTCCATCCTGGGTTTTCCACGGCTGAGCGGGTCACTGATGTCTCAGGCCGGGGCGTGGGAATGGACGTGGTAAAAAAGGCCATAGAGAAGTTAAGAGGCAGGATAGAGCTATTCTCCCAACCAGGTCTGGGCTGCAGCGTGGTGGTAAAACTCCCCCTCACGCTGGCCATCATTGATGGCATGATAGTCCGAGTGGGCACAGAGCGTTACATAATCCCCACCATGAGCATAAAGGAAACCTTTCAGCCTGATGAGAGTTCTGTCTCAACGGTGCATGGCCGGGGAGAGGTTATCCGAGTCCGGGATAGGCTCCTGCCTTTAATGAGGCTCCACAGGGTCTTTGGCATACCCACGGCCCGTGTCAGGCCCTCGGAAGCCCTTGGAATAGTGGTGGACAACGAGGGAGACTCCTGGTGTCTGCTGGTGGACCAGGTGATAGGTAAGCAGGAGGTAGTCATAAAGAGCTTGGGTCAGGGCCTCAAGCATTCACAAGGGGTCTCAGGAGGAGCCATCCTGGGAGACGGCAGAGTGGCCCTGATACTTGATGTTGCAGGACTATTGACCCTGACACAGGGCCTAAGGCAGGACACCCTGGAGTCCTGAGCCCATTATTGAGGAAGTGATCTTGACTCAACAGGCCAGGGCCCCATGAATTCTTGGCCCATCCCTCTTGAAGCTCCCCCCAAGAACTCCCACCCCATTGCCCTTCCGCAACTTGCCACGGGCTCCTCCCAAGGGGCCCGTGGCAACCCACCCAGGCCTACAGGCCCATTACTGGCAGCCAAGTGGCTCATCCCAAGAGATTCCAAAGGCGAATCCATTTCCGCTTGGGAAAGGACCTTTTTTGGGGCTTTAGCTGGGCCTCGAACAAAGGAAAAACCCAGGTTCAGCAGCAAAGAGGGCCTGGCCAGCAGGCCAGGCTAAAGTACTAGGACCGGGTTGCCGAAACATGTAATGGACCATAACAGCAGCCGAGGGGGGGCTTTTGCCAGAAATAAGGCCAAATCAAATCAGGAGGGCATATACATGAAAGTTACCCAGAGTTCCCAGGAAGCGGTTGGGTCGGCACGGGACGGGAAGTACTTGACCTTCTCCCTGGCCGGTGAGGAGTACGGCATTGGGATCCTCAAGGTCAGGGAGATCATCGGTATGATGCCCATCACCCCAGTGCCTCTGGCACCAGAGTTCCTCAAAGGGGTGATCAATCTGAGGGGAAAGGTCATCCCAGTTGTGGATCTGAGGCGCAAGTTCGGCATGGAGGAAGCTCAGATAACCGAGCGCACTTGCATAATAGTGGTGGAGATAACCGGCGGCAACACCCATGTTCTCATGGGCATAGTGGTGGACGCTGTCTCCGAGGTGCTAAATGTCAGGGCCTCTGACATAGAACAGACACCCAACCTGGGGGGAAGCCTGAAGGCTGATTACATCCTGGGCATAGGAAAGATGGACGGTGGCATAAAGATCCTGTTGGACATAGACAAGGTGCTAAGCAGCCAAGAGATCCTTGAGGTCCACAAGGCTGCCTGAAAGAAAAGATCCCTGAAACAGGGTTAGAACAAATTGGGAGGGGAAAAAACATGGCTAGACGCGTCAGATTGGGGACAAAGTTGGTTTTGATCTTCTTGGCAGCAGGGCTTTTGCCCATGGTTGCCACAGGTCTTTACAATTACCTTCAAACTCAAAGCGTCTTCAAACAAAGGATACTCAACGAGAACAGCCTCTACGTGGAGCAGAAGGCCAAGATTCTTCAGGACTGGTTTGCTCAGAAGGCTTCTGAAGTCCAGATGATGCTTCGCATACCGGTTCTGTATGAGAGCGTTTATGCCATGAGCCTTATGCAAAGGGACATGGGGGATGCAGTATTCACCATGAAGTACATGGCCCTGGAACGTCTGCTGGTAAATTTCATAAAAGAAAAGGGCTACAGCAACGCTGCCGTTGTACATATGGATGGAACCGTGATTTACGATAGCACCAAGGGGGAACGCTCAGGAGAAGGTAAGTCAGTAGCCGACAGGCCCTATTTCAAAGAGGCCTCCCGGGGCAAGCTGGCCCTGAGCCCCATCTTTCATTCTCCCATACTCACCGAACCTGTTTTGGTCATAGCAGGACCCATCCTCAGGGAGGGAGACAAGGGGGAGGTCATAGGGGTCTTTCTGGTGACCCTTCCCTCCAAGCCCATCTCAGAGATGTTGCTCCAAGGCGTGGAACGTCTTGGCCAAGGAGGAGACACTTACCTGGTGAATCACACGGGCACCCTTGTGAGCGCATCCAAGAGATTCAAGGAAAACGAGGTGCTTAAGACCCAGTTGGACACAGAGCCTGTCAAGGCTCTCTTGGAAAAGGGCATCAAGCCTGCCAAGGCTGATTTTTCCGGCGCCTTGGTGGCCCCGGATAAAGACGGACGCAATCTACTTACCAGCTTTGCTGTGGTCAAGATCGGGGAGCATTTGTACGGACTTCTGGCAGAGCAGGAAGAATCCCAGGCCATGGCCCAGCTGGTTGCCATGAGAAACGTCTCTGTTCTTAGTCTGGCAGTGGCAGCTCTTTTGGTGGGCATGTGCGGATTTTGGGTGGGCCGCACCATAGCAGGACCACTTCGAAAGGTGGCCGGGGGGCTCACAGAGGCGGCCTCCCAGAGCGCCTCAGCCTCCAGCCAGGTTGCCTCGGCCAGCCAGTCCCTTGCCGAAGGGGCCTCAGAGCAGGCAGCCTCCCTGGAAGAGACCTCCTCCTCCCTGGAAGAAATGGCCTCCATGACCAGACAAAACGCCGACAATGCCAGGCAGGCCAACAACTTGATGAAAGAGACGGCCAAGGTGGTCTCCCAGGCCAGGGAGGCCATGGATGGGCTCACCCAGGCCATGGGGGCCATATCCAAGGCCAGTGACCAGACGGCCAAGATCATCAAGACCATTGATGAAATAGCCTTCCAGACCAATCTACTGGCCCTAAACGCCGCCGTGGAAGCAGCCCGCGCCGGAGAGGCGGGAGCGGGCTTTGCAGTTGTGGCCGACGAGGTAAGAAACCTGGCCCAGAGGGCTGCGGAGGCTGCCAAGAATACTGCCAATCTCATCGAGGAGACCGTAAAGAGAATCAAGGAGGGCTCCTCCATGGTTGGCACCACCAATGAGGCCTTCGAGAAGGTGGCCCAGGGCACGGGAAAGGTGGAAGAACTCCTGGGAGAGATCTCGGCTGCCTCACAGGAGCAGGCCCAGGGCATAGAACAGCTCAACCAGGCCGTGGCCCAGATGGACAGGGTCGTACAACAAAATGCGGCCAATGCCGAGGAAAGCGCCTCTGCAGCCCAGCAGCTCCAGGCTCAGGCCCAGATTCTGCAGGGAGTTGTCAAGGAACTGGTGCAGCTTGTGGAGGGCTCTGGAAGATCAGAGACAGGACTGCGCAGGTTCAAGATCAAAAGAGAAAAGTCAGAGGAAAAAACCACAATGATGAAACCCTCGGCCCCAATGGGAGAGCGTGAGGCTTGGGCTGGGGCTGACATGGGACCAAATCCCGCGCTCAAGGAAAAGGGTAATGGCAGACAGAGGCCCAAACCTGTTCCATCAGAGGTGATCCCCTTGGATGAGGATGAAAAGCACTTCAAGGAGTTCTGAAAGGCATGGAGCAGCATACCAATGCTCTGATCTGAAAGAAACCGCTCCCAGGAAAAGCCCCATGATGTACGGGATCGAGTACTTCTCGGATGTGCTAAAAAAAACGGTCTTGGGACTGACCTCAGAGGTGAGCCTTGGCAGGAGCAGTTGCAATACCCTCAGGATCTGCGAGCCTGGTGTATCCCGCTTCCATGCCAAGATAACCCCCATGAACGGAAAATGGATCCTTCGGGACCTGGGAAGCAAAAATGGAATCTTAGTGAACGGAAAGCATGTGAAATCACATGTTCTGAGCCCCGGGGATTGTATAGTCATGGGAAGCGCCAGGCTTCGCTTCATAGAGCTGGGCAGGCCCCTTGCCCAGTCTTTAGAGACGAATCTGCTAGCCAGCACAAGAAGCATGGATCCCTCAGAGCCCTTTGGGGAGGAAAAGGAAAGAGAAATCTCCCATCAGATGGGTCTTGTGCGTACGTTTCTGGAGGCAGTGAAAGTAGGTGTGGCCATAGTGAGCCCAGAGATGCAGGCCCTCTACTATAACTCTGGCCTGGAGCACCCAGGAACCTCTGATCTTAAGGCTCCGGCCTCCATAGGGGTTGTTTTGGCTTGCCCCTCAGCAGGCCAGCGGGGTTGTGACCCAGGCTCCTGTGTCCAGTGTCCCTTATATGGGTTTGTGAAGGAGTCCTTCAACCGTCAATGCTCTTTGGGACCCATGGAGGCGCCATGGCCTCCTGCCAAGACCCCCCTTAGGTTTCTGCGCTTCTGGATCACTCCCCTTCCCTACTTTCTCATGGGAGATCCTCTTTGCCTTCTTACCTGGGAGGATGTGACCCAGGAAAGAAACATAGAGATCAAACTGGAGGAGCTCAACCGAGATCTGGAAGACGCCAACCGTCAGCTCACCCAAGCCATTGAGAGGGCCAATGTCCTGGCTTTCGAGGCCCAGGCTGCCAACATAGCCAAGAGCGCCTTCTTGGCCCGCATGAGCCACGAGATAAGGACCCCGCTCAACAGCGTGCTTGGGTACACCCAGATGCTCCTGGAGGAGGATCTGAAGGAAGAGCAAAAGGCCCATGTGAGGATGGTCAACACAAGCGGCCAGGCTCTACTAGCCCTCATAGAGGACATATTGGATTTCTCCAAGATAGAAGCCGGGGAGATGAGCCTGGAGTGCGTTAGTTTCTCTTTGCGGGAAACATTGCAGGAGGCATGCGAAATAGTAAGGCCCAAGCTCCAGGACAAGCCCGTGAAACTCTCTTGGGAGGCAGCGGCCGATGTACCGGAATTGCTATTGGGGGATCCTGTGCGCACAAGACAGGTCATCTTGAATCTGTTGGGCAATGCGGCCAAGTTTACAAAAAAAGGAGAAATATCCCTCAAGGTGGAGAAAACCCACAAAGAAGGTTCCAGGATTCAACTGCTCTTCACAGTCAAAGACACGGGCATAGGAATCCCCCAGCACAAACTCCAGATCATCTTTGAGCCATTTCGCCAGGCTGAGGACTCTACCGGCCGTTTATATGGTGGCACTGGGCTTGGCCTAACCATTTGCAGACAACTGGCCCGCCTCATGCAAGGTGAGATCTGGGCAACAAGCAAAGAGGGGGCAGGCAGCACCTTTTATTTTAAGGCCTGGTTCCAGGAATGTACCCAGCCTCCTGTGCAGGAGTGCATCCCAGAGGACACCAAGGCAGCCCCAGCCCAGGATCTGCTTTCAGAACCTCCACCCCCGGCCATGACCCCTCCTTCCAGGCCAGCCAGAATCCTGCTGGTGGAGGACAATCCGGTCAATGCCCAGCTGGCAGAGCTCATGCTCACCAAGGCCGGACACATGGTGCAGACCGCCAAAGATGGATGGGAGGCCCTCAAGCTCTTCACAGCCAAATCCAGGGAACTAGACCTGATACTCATGGATGTGGAAATGCCGGGGCTGGATGGGCTTCGGGCCACCAAGAGAATCCGAGCTCTGGGACATTTGGATGTGCCCATTGTGGCCATGACAGCTCACGCCCTGAAGGAGGACATGGAGAGGTGTCTGGAATCGGGCATGAACGACTACTTGAGCAAGCCCATCAGGAAAGAAATCCTGCTGAATATGGTGGACAAGTGGACTTCCAAGAAAAGAACCTAGAAATGGATCTGGAGGCTTTGTGTCAGGAACTGGGGCTGGACATTGAGCAGTTCTCACAGTTCGCCTCTCTGTTTCTGGATGTGGCCGCCACGGATATGGAGCGCATGAGAGAAGCCTTGGCCTGTGAAGACTTGGCTGGTGTGGCCGAAGCAGCCCATTCCATCAAAGGTGCGGCTCTTACACTGGAGCTGGAAAGGATATGTGCCATGGCCAAGGCTCTGGAGGCCAACGCCAAATCCGGGAAAAGAGAAAAACTCCAGGAGGGGATCCAGTCCCTGGCACAGGAATTGGATAGGCTTGAAATCTGTTTTCAGGAGCAGGGACTGATAAGAAAAGAGTGAGTTCTGCGGGTGGAGCCATGAAAACGGTTCTGGTAGTGGACAATCAGCCGGTCATCCTTAAGTTCATGAAGGAACTCATAGAAAAACGGGGGCACCGCGCTATCCTGGCTGCCAGTGGACTGGAAGCCCTGGAGGCCCTTGGGAGAATAAAGCCTGATCTGGTCTTCCTGGACTTGGTGATGCCCCACATAGACGGGCAGAAACTCTGCAAAATCATTCGAAACGACCGCGGGTTCAAAGATACAAAAGTGGTAATCCTCTCGGCCGTGGCCTCAGAGGAGGCGCCTTCACTGGATTCCATGGGAGCTGATCTGTGCATAGCCAAGGGCCCTATGCCTGAGATGACCCTTCATGTGGAGGCGGTCCTGGAAGATCGGATCCCGTGGAACATCCGCCCTCCCATGATAATAGGCGCAGATACCATTCATCCCAGGGATATCACCAGGGAGCTACTGGCCACCAAGCGCCATCTGGAACTCATCCTAGAGCATATGTCCGATGGGATACTGGAGTTGAACCAAGACGGTAGTATACTGCTTTGCAATCCCAGGGCGGCCGGGATTCTTGGGATGCCGGAGCTGGAGCTTCTGGGCAAAAAGGTCATGGACCTGCTTGCTCCCCATAGCGCAAAAAACGTTCAAGCACTCCTGGAAGAGGCCCTCCTGAAAAAAGCACCTGTCAAGGCTTCTAGCCCCATTCAAATAGGGGCCAGGAAGCTGGAAGTGGAATGTTTGCCCTTCCCTGGCAATGGATCAGGGGCCATGCTTATCCTCTCGGATGTAACGGAACTTCATCGTACGGCCGAGCTTCTGGAAAACACGTTGGACAAGGCCCCTTTGCCTGCTTTCATGATAGACACCCAGCACAGGGTGACCCTCTGGAATAAGGCCATGGAAATGCTCACGGGGGTACAAAGAGACATGGTCATGGGAAGGCCTGTGGACTCTAGCATTTTTTACCCAGGGACCAAGCGCCCCCTCTTGCTGGAACTTATTCTGGATATGGATGTGGATAAGCTGACTTGCCTTTACGGCCCAGGGGTCATATCCCCCCACCCATTCTTTCCAGGAGCCTGGGAGGGCAAGGGAAATTTCCTGTTGGGAGGCAAGCCCAAGATCTTGCATTTCCTGGCAGCCAGAATAACGGATTCACAAGGCCAGGTCTTGGGGGCCCTAGAGACCATTCAAGACATAACCGAGAGGGAGGAGCTGCAAAGGCATCTGCAGCACGCCCAAAAGATGCAGGCCGTGGGCACCTTGGCCGCGGGCATGGCCCACGAGTTCAACAACATTCTGGCGGCCATACAGGGTTATGCCCAGCTCATGGAATTCAACACCTCCCCCCAAGACCCCAACGCCCAGTATCTCAAGGAAATAGGGGCTAGTTGCCAAAGGGCTGCCAGCCTCATTAAAAAGATGCTGGCCTTCTCACGCTTGGATCAAAACGAGAAACTTCCGGTGAAGCTGAACCAGGTAGTGGAAGGAGTGGCCCAGATGCTGAGACAGACCCTTCCTCCCAAGATCAATATCCGACTGAATCTGGAGCCCGGACTTCCTTTTGTTGCCGGAGAGTATGGCCATCTGGAACAGGTGGTTCTAAACCTGTGTTTGAACGCCAGGGATGCCCTTGTGGAGGACGGTGAGATCTCTTTATCCACATCCTTGTGCTTGCTGGAAGAGAGCTTTTGTCGGTCTCATCCATGGGCCAAGCCAGGCTCTTATATAAAGCTGGAGATAGAAGACGACGGGGTGGGCATGAGCCCTGAGGTCATGGATCGCATCTTTGAACCATTTTTTACAACCAAGGAGCCTGGCAAGGGAACAGGTCTCGGGCTCACCATAGCCTATGCCATAATGAAATCGCATAATGGCTACATACTGGCCGAAAGCCCGGGGTCTTCGGGACGAGGAAGCCGCTTCACTCTGTTTTTCCCTGTGATCCAGGATCAGATGAGTCCCACTGCTCCAGAGACCACACACGAAGCACAAGACGCACCCAGGGGCAAAGGAGAGAAAATCTTGATTGTGGACGATGAGCCTCAGCTTCTGGATATCGGAAAGAAGATGCTGGTCTCTCATGACTACAGGGTGGAGAGCGCATCCAATGGCAAAGAAGGGCTGCAGATGTATGCCAGGGCATTAGAAACTGGAGATCCTTACCTGCTGGTGATCCTGGACATGGCCATGCCCGTGATGGATGGACAGGAGTTTCTCCGCCGCCTGCTGGAGATGGATCCAGGGGCCAGGGTCTTGGTCTCTACAGGAGCTGCGCTGGCAAAGGAGAATCAGGACATAAAATCTGCAGGGGCTGTGGGAGTCCTGGAAAAACCCTTCCAGCTTCAATTATTGCTCAGGAGCGTCAGAGAGGCCCTGGAGGGAGCTCTTCATTGTGGCTCGCATTAACTTGGTGCCTTGCACTGCTCCAATGAAAAGCTTGCGAGGGACTCGGCAGAGGTAAAATGGATATTTGTAGGGAGTTTGGAGGTGATTTTCCATGAGCATCCTCATCGTGGATGACAGCGAGCTGTCTGCCAAGATAATAGAGGTGAACCTTAGAAAAAAAGGCCTTGAGACCCTCTATGCATCCAATGGAAAGGAAGCCCTGGAGATGCTGGAGTCCGGGGGCGACATACAGATAGTCATAGCGGACATATTGATGCCAGAGATGGATGGTCTTGAGCTATTAGAGAAGATTCGCTGTTCGGCTGAGTTGCGTGAGATCCCCGTGGTTCTTTGTTCTTCGGCAGCGGACAGGGAAAACGTAAGACGTGCAGCACTCTTGGGCTGTAAACACTATCTGGTCAAACCCATCCAGCCCGCCCTGCTGCTGGAGAAGGTATTGGGCATCCTGAGGGAGATCAAACCCACCATCAAATCCCCCAAGGAGATAATGGAGCAGTTTGGACTGGACAAGAAGACTTATGATGAGATAGAGGCCAAGTTCAAAGCTGTGCTTGAGGATCTCTTGGAAACCCTCCAACAAAAGACGGATCCAACGGATCAGGCCCTAGCCATGGATTTGTTCAGGCTCTCAGAGGGTGCATCCCTTTTTGGTGCCCAGCGCCTGGCAGAGGCCATAGAAACATTTCAAAAGCAAGGAGCCTCAGAAGGTAGCCCCTGCGGCGGCACCCACAGGGAGAAACTCCTGGCCGAAATAAGAAGGCTGCTAAAGACCCTAAAGCCCAAAGATCTTCCCCAAAGCTCCCAAGCAGTATGATCCCTATGATCCGGTCAAGGGCAGGGCTATGCCTGCCCGTTGTACCTTGCCCTGCCTGAGGCCTCCCCTTTCAGATGGGCCCAAGGAAGCCCTTCAATCAAAGCAAAGATATTCGCCTCAAGAAAAAGACGGATCCAGGTTTTGGGCCTGCCCTGACCGAGGCCACGCCTATTGAAGATGAACAAGGCTTGGAATGATATTAATCTTTTTCCAAATTGACCGATAAGAGCAAGCGGGGGGTATAAGCCCATGGAGGTGAGCCATGGCTTTGAAATGGAGCTTTGGGAAAAAACTTTTTCTTGGATTCGGTTGTGCGGAGTTCCACAGCTCCTGCAGATTCGGAAAGTGGCTGGAGGGGTTTGAGACCCAAAACGAGCAATTAAAGACCATCTTGGCAGAGGCTGCCCCCCATATAGAGGCCACCATCCAGGCCGTAAGGCAAGGCAGGGAGCTTACCACAAGCACCCAGGAGGCCTTTCAGGAAAACGTGGAGATAGCGGGCAAGGTATCCCAGCTCGTGGAGGAGATAGCAGCGGCATCCCAGGAGCAGGCCAGGGGCATAGAGCAGATAAGCCAGGCCGTGGCCCAGATGGACAAGGTGGTTCAGGCCACGGCAGCCAATGCAGAGGAAAGCGCCTCTGCCTCAGAGGAGCTCCAGGCACAGGCACAGGCCATGAAAGAACTGGTAGGAGAACTGGTAGCACTGGTGCAAGGGGACCAAAAGGCAAAGAAAAAAGAGACAAAGGAGGAACCATCTCCGGTCATGGTCCCAGGGAAAAGGAGAATCGGGCAGGTACCTGTGAGATACTCGCTGGCCCTTGAATCAACGGGCCAGAGCCCATCGATGTCAACGGGTTAGCCCTTATCAACATAAGCCCGAAGGGCATGTGAATCTGGATTTCTATTGGGAGGGCCTCACTTGAAGCCAAGTAACGGCGTGGGAAAGGTTTCTTTGCTCTTGAAATTTTCCTGTTTCCTCTTGGCCATTTTGCTTGGCGGGTCAATCCTGGCATGTCAAGCCCAAAAGGAGCCCCTGCGCATAGGCTTTGTGGAAACCCTCACAGGCCGCTATTCGGACCTGGGGGTCTCAGGCAGAGACGGTGTCATTCTGGCCGTGGAAGAAAAAAACAGGGCAGGAGGCCTGCTTGGGAAGCCCATAGAGCTCCTAACAGGCGACGACCAGCAAGATCCGCATACGGCCATGGAAGTGGACCGGCAACTGATCGCTTCAGGCGTGATAGCCCTCATAGGGCACATGACCTCCGAGATGTCCTTGGCCGCACTTCCCGTTGTAAACAGCGCCCAAACGGTCATGCTAAGCCCCACAACAGCCTCTGCCTTACTGAGCGGGAAAAAGGACTTCTTCTTCAGGGTGTACGAGCCCTTAGACAGAGAAATCCTGGAGCTGGCCAAATGGATTCTGAAGCAAAAGAGGATCGTTACAATGGCTCTTCTTTACGACCCTGCCAACGAGACATATGCCAAGGACTATGCCCAGAGATTCCAGAGAACCTATGGGGAGCTTGGTGGAAAGGTGCTGACCACTGTTGCCAGCAGCGTCACCAATACAGCACAACTCATGCAAGGAGCCCAGAAGATCAAGGAATTGGCACCAGAGGCGGTTTTGATAATCCACAATGCCCTGGACACCTTGCTCGTGCTGGAGAGCCTGCAAAGAACAGGTTGGAAGGGCACCCCATTTGCGTCTGCCTGGTCCATGACAAATGAGATATTGGAGCAAGGAAGAGCCATTGCAGAGGGGCTCCATAGCATCGTGCCTTTTTTCAGGGATCATCCCTCTGAGGCTTTTCAGAAATTTCGAAAAGCCTTTCTGGCCAGGTTCAAGAGGGAGCCTGATTTTCCGGCTCTCTATGGTTATGAGGCAGCTTGGGTGCTCTTCAGGGCCTATGAGAAGGCCCGGGCCCCTGGTGAGGCCCTGGCAAAGGCCATTGTGGAGATCAAAGAGTTTGAAGGGCTTCAATCCAGGATAGCAATGGACGAGTTTGGAGATGCCACGATGGAGAAATACCCGGTTGTCATCAAAGAAGGAAAAATGAAAAGGGCTTTGTGATGGGGGCAATTCCAAGTCTTTGGAAGAAGATCTTTACCTCCTTGCTTGTTGCGGGCCTGCTTCCCCTCTTGGGCGGCTCCTTGCCTACAATCTGGCTCCTTTGGAAGCACACCATAGAGGATGTGGAGACAAGGCATCTGATGCTGGCAAGATCCGTGGCACACCAGATAAGGGAATCCCTCAAGGCCCATGAAGTGGCCTTGGCCCACCTGGTAGGGATCTCCAGGCAGATGGAGGAGATGCCCATCCATGAGGATTCCATGCTGATGGATCATATGGAAGCCTTAAGAGCCCTGGGGGTTTCCATCAACGCATGGGCTGTGCTGGGAAAAGATGGAAGGCTCTCTCAAGTTTATCCTAGAGATGCAGAGCTTTTCAGGCTGGATCTCTGGAACAGGCCCGAGGTCCAGGAGGCTTGGAGCACGCTGCAGCAGGCCTACTCCCCAGTTCATATCCCCCTGGGCTTTTCAGAGCCCATGGTGAGTTTAGCCTTGCCTTTGGGATCCACCACTGTCTTGGGTTTTATCCCCTTGGGAGCCCTCAACATGAAGATCCAGAAGCTGGCTGCCTCAGCAGGCCATGCAAGGCTCATTCTGGCAGACAAAAATGGAGTGCTCATCTCCCATGAGGATCCTTTGCTGGTGGCGCAAAGATTCAATGTTGCAAACCTCCCCCCCATCTCTTTGGCCCTGGAGGGCAATGAAGCAAAAAGCAGATATTCCATGGAGGGAGCCACATGGCTTGCAGCCTCGGCCAGGGTGCCGGAGCTGGGTTGGGCCGTGGCTGTATTGGAAAGGGAATCCAGCGCCACGGCATTTCTGGGCAGTATGGTTCTGACTCTTTCTTTGGCCTTCTCGGCTGCTGTAGTGCTTTCCTTGATTCTGGCCACAAAATTGGGCTCAGGCCTGCTGAGGCCTTTGAAATCCCTCTCTGCTGCTTTGAGCAGGATCTCGGAGGGCAGATATCAGGACAAATCCTCCTTGCCCGCTTTTCAAGAACTGATGGTGCTCTACGGCACCTTCCAAGAGATGGTCTCGGAGCTGGAAAAGAGGGAAAGCGCCCTTGCAAGAGCCGCTTGGGACTGGCAGAGGACCTTTGATGCTGTGCCAGATGCCATATGGCTACTGGACTCACAGCACAGAATCTTGAGGGCCAATCGGGCTGCCTGCCTCCTGCTGGACCTGAAGCAAGAGGATCTGGTGGGCAAGCACTGCTTTGAGCTGGTTCACTCCTCAAGCTCACCTCCTGAAGATTGTCCCCACGTCCTCACCCTTAAATTAGGCAGAACGCAAAGCGCAGAACAGAAAGTGAAAGGCCGTACACTGCTTGTGACCACTGCACCCCTCAAGGATGAATCTGGGAACCTAACGGGCTCTGTACACCTGGCCAGGGACATAACTCAAAGAAAAGAGATGGAGGAATCCCTCAGACAATCCGAGGAGAGATACCGTCTGGTGGTGGAGAACTCCCAGGATGGAATCTTGGTGGCCCAGGATGGTTTCATCAAGTTTCTGAATCCAAGCATGTTGGAGATCGTGGGGTTCTCCAGGGAGGAGTTGACCACAAGACCTTTTTCGGAATTCATTTGCCCTGAAGACAGGCCCATGGTGATGGAGCGTTACAGGCGCAGGCTCCAGGGAGACAAGACCCTTCCCAGGTCGTACAGATTCCGGGTCCTGAGCAGACCCGGTGAATACAGGTGGGTGGAGATCAGGGCGGTGCCCATTGTCTGGGAAGGCAGACAGGCTACCTTGAACTTTCTTACTGATATCACAGAGAAACTAAAGAGCGAGGAGGCTTTAAGGCAAAGCGAAGAAAGATACCGCTCCTTGGTGGAGAACTCACCTGATGGAATATTCATGGCTGAAATCCCATCCGGAAAGATAAGCTTCGTGAACCAGGAGATCTGCCGGATGTTTGGATACAGCCCAGAGGAGGCCTTGGAGTTGGTCTTTTGGAAGGTCCTGCCTGATGAAGAAAAGAAGAAGACCTGGGATCTTCTCCAGGAGATACTGCAGGGGACTCCCCTTCCCCAGGAACCCCTTTCCCTCAAGGCCACCCGAAAGGACGGCACAGAGATCTCCATCGAGGTGCGGGTGGCCTTTGTGCATCACCAGGGAAGGCAGGTCATCCAGGCAGTTGTGCGGGATGTCACAGAGCAGAAGCTTCTGGAAAAACAACTCCAGCACTCCCAGAGAATGCAGGCCTTGGGCACCCTGGCAGGGGGCGTGGCCCACGAGTTCAACAATCTCCTGGCAGGTATCCAGGGCTTCGCCGAGTTGCTTCGCTTTAATATACAGGAAGGCCAGGAGGGCTCGGAATACATTCAGGAGATCATCTCCAGTTGCGAGAGGGCAGGCAATTTGACGGCCCGAATGCTCTCTTTGGCCAGGGTGGAAGCAGGGGAGAAATACCCCGTGAAGGTCAATCAGGTAATCCAGAACACCCAGAAGCTTCTTTCCCAAACCCTTCCCCGCAACATAGATTTGGAGGTGAACCTAAGCGGTGGGCTTCCCTTCGTGATGGCGGATGCCACTCAATTGGAGCAGGTGCTTCTGAACCTGGCCCTCAACTCCAGGGATGCCATGCCACAAGGAGGCACTCTCTCTTTCAGAAGTGGTTTGATCTTTGCAGATGTGAATCTGCGACTTGAACATCCTTACATACCTCCGGGCCATTTTGTAGAGATCTCGGTGAAGGATCAGGGAGTTGGGATACCCAAGGAGAATCTGGAGCGCGTATTTGAGCCCTTCTTCACCACAAAAGAGGCCGGGAAAGGCACAGGCCTGGGGCTTTCGGTCTCTTATTCCATAGTGAAAGCCCACAATGGATTCATCTTCGCCCAGAGCCCTCCCCCAGGAGAAGAAAAGGGAACCCTGTTTAGGGTGCTCCTGCCTGCGGTGGACATCTCCGAGCAAGATCAAGGGAAGCCAAGGCAAGAACCTCCTCCCCCAAGGGGGAAAGGGGAACGGATTCTTGTGGTGGATGATGAGACCAGGATAAGAGAAATCCTTAAGAGTGCCCTGGAGGCTTACGGATACATGGTGGAAACAGCCTCCCAGGGGGAGGAGGCTGCCCAGGCCTATCTTAGGGGCATGGAGGCAGGCAAGCCTTTCCAGGCCGTGATCATGGACCTGGCCATGCCTGTGAGAGACGGTAAGTGGGCCATGGGCAAGATCCTGGAATTGGATCCGGGGGCCAGATTCATCGTAGCCACAGGTTACACGGATCAAGAATTCCTGGAAAAGCAATCGGATCTCAAGGCCCAGGCAGTATTGAGGAAACCCTTTGATATGGGAATTCTGCTTCGAACCCTCAAGAAATGCTTGGAGCCTATCCCAGGGGGCTGAGACTCTTGGCAATCCTGGCAGCCGGGCTCAAGCCTTCCAGGGCAGCAAGGATTTCATGGTGCGTCCTATTTGCTGCAGCCATGTCATGGAATAAACGTAATTTACCATCATGCCGCAAGACTCTTCCATACCCCTCTTGAACCTGTTGGCCCCGAAGTTTATGTTGCGGATCGTAACCGTGGCGCCGTTTCCCATGTGAAAGTTGGCCACCGGATTAAGGGGCCTGCCCTGGGCATCCTTTTCCTGGGTGATGTAATAGTAAGTTATCTCTGTCAGGGGCTTTCTGAGGAGCTCTTCCCAGCGGGAATCCTGAATCCAGTCCCATCTGGAAAGAACCCCCAGCAGAGCCTGGCTAAGGGTCTCGGGTCGGCTGCCTGTCTGTTCTTCACAGAGATCCAAGATTCTTTGGCGGGCCTTGGCCGAGAAATGATCTTCCAGCTTTTCCTGTTTCAAGGAAAAAGGAACCTTTTCCCCCTTCAAGATCCTGCTCAGGTATCTCTCCCAGAAGCCAGGGATGGGGCTCAGGGTGGAAAAGGTCTTGATCTCGGGATTGCCTCTTTTGAGGGCCTCCACCACCTGGAATATGAGTACCTTTCCCAGCCCCAGGCCGGCAAGACCGTTCTGGGTGTTGTTGATGGAGTAAAATATGGCTGTGTCTGGCTGTCCCTTGGGCTTGGCCCTGGCCCTTTCTTCCCCTATTATGTCGTGGATGGACCTGGCTATGCCTCGGGTCAGGGCCACCTCTATGAAGACCACCGGCTCCTCGGGCATGGCCCTGTGATACAAGGAAAAGCACCTCCTGTCCTCCCCTAGGCGATCTCCCATCTCGTCCAAGCTGGCCATGGGATGCACCATGTCGTGATCTTTTAGAAAGCGTATCTGTCTGTAAGGGGAATCCTGAGTTATTTCCTGCAGGAACAGGAAGCCTTGCTGAAACCATGAGTTGAAAAGGTGTGCTATCTCATCATCCAGGGGAGCAAGGTCCACCTGGCTCTGTCTTTGGGCAGCCAGGACATCGGCCCTGAAATCCAAGAGAAACTTGAGTCCACCTGAGATGTTCACAAACCTCCTGAAGGCCCTCATCCTGGGGGACTCCAGCTTGCGGCGAAGTCCGCTTAAGGACTTGCTCCAACCCACCGGGTCCTTTCCATCATCCTGCAAAACAGCCTTCAGGTTCGCCTCTATCTCTGCCTTGCCCGTCTCAAAACGTCTCAACAATTCAACGAAAAATCCAGCCCGATCCTCCCTTGCAAGCCCCGAATAACTCTCCTGAAAGCCGCTCAAGAGATTAGAAGGGGGATCCTCCCTGTCCTGGATCTCCCCAAAGAGCTCCAGAACCTTCTCCAGCTTCTTGGCAGATGCTCGATCCCTCTCCATGGACACACTCCTGGTAAGTTCTCTTGGATTGAGTCTATGCAACATCGCTTCCTGGAAAAAACTCTCCCTGATCAAGACCTCTTACAAATGGAACACATCCCTGAAATACCTGCAGCCTCAAGGCCCCTTGCTCCCACCAAAAGAGGCTGGGCATAAAGGATGGGGTTCATTCAATCCGCAATCCTATAACAGGCTGCCTGGGTGCTGTCAACATGAGCCAGAGCATTTCAGGAAAATTACTCCTTTTCTTTTGTCCTTGAGCAACGCAGCATCCTCAGAAGCCTCTGGAAATCTTCTGGGGGATCTGACTCAAACTCCAGATAGGTGTTGGATCTGGGATGTTGAAATCCCAGTCTGAAGGAGTGGAGCGCCTGGTGGTCAATTCCCAGAGCGGTTTTTTCCTCCCTGACATAGTGCCGGTCCCCCCAGATGGGCATGCCGGCTTGCGCCAATTGCACCCTGATCTGATTCTTAAGCCCAGTGACCAGTCGGGCTTCCACCAAGGCCGCACCATTCAGCAGTTCCAGTACCCTGAAGTGTGTGACCGCCAGTGTCCCGCCTTGTTGCTCATTTTTCACTACCACCTGCCTGAACCCCCAAGATACCTTCTTGAGAAAATTGCGCAGTTCACCCTCCATGATTTCTGGAATCCCTCGCACCACCGCCAGGTAAAGCCTAAGGGGCGTGTGGGACAAAAACTGCTTCACCAGATGGCTCCTGGCTGCCTTGCTGCGGGCAAAAACCATGAGGCCCGAGGTATACCTGTCTATGCGGTGCACTGCCAGGATAGAACCACCCTCTTTTCCCATCTCAGCAGCCAGCATCTGCTGCGCATTGGGAGCCCTGGAGCCTGCAATGGGCACAGCCAATAGGCCAGAGGGCTTGTCTATTACCAATATGTCCCTGTCCTGGAAAACCACCCGTGGCCTGCTCACTCGCATGGGCCTGAAATGGGTTCCAAGGGCTCTTGCCTGCTTCTTCATACCATCAGCCTGTCCACAAAGTCAGACAGCTGCAAGAGATTCCTACACTCCTCCACGGAAGTGCAAAAGGGAGCATACTCCAGCATGGCGCTGTCACCGGTGCCCCACATGGAACGCGGCTCTGGGTTGAGCCAGATGAGTTTTCTGACGCGCTCTTTGAGCTCCTGGAGCACCCAGGCCCTGGTGGGGAGGTAGTTGTTTCTGCCGTCACCTATGATTATCACAATGGAACGAGTGCTTATCTCCCCCAGGTGTTTTGCGTGGAACTCCAGAAGTACATCCCCGTAGTCAGAGTAACTGTGGTACCTTATGGGAGCTTCCTTGAGAGCCTTCTGAATTGCCTCATTGATCTCGTATCTTTGGAAAAAATGGGTGACCTCACCCAGCTCACTCACGAAAACAAAGCTCCTTACCTGGGCAAACTGGTCTTGAATGGCATACAGCAGATTGAGCATGAAACGCGAGGCGTTCCACACAGAGGAGGAAACATCGCACAGGGCCACTACCTGGGCCTTTCTGCGTCGTCTGACCTTGAATACCAGCTCAACTGGCACCCCTCCGTGCTGTAGGTTACGCCTCAAGGTCTTGCGTATGTCCATCCTGCCCCTCTGTCTCGTGCGCTCCAGAAGCGCCATCTTGCTCCTGAGCCTTTGCACAAGGCGGGCCACAACCCGCCTCATCTCACGGATCTCATGATCCGAAAGGGCCGAAAAGCTCTTGCCCATAAGAGTATCCATGACAAAGCTCTCTCTGACGGAGTGAGCTGCCTTTTGTACCTCCCTTGTTATGAGCCGCCTCAGCAGTCTCTGAAAGGATTCCTTGTTCTGCCTTAGGGCTTCCCTGGCCTGCTCCAGCTCCTGAGCATTCAAAGCCCCTTGGGAAAGCTCTTCCAAGGCCCTTTCCAGCTCTTCAGCCGCCCTATCCCAATCCAGATGTTCATTCATGCGCCTCATGTAAGAGCCTGCCTGCAAAGGAAATTGGATTTGAGACAGGGACACTGCCCTGGCAGCTGCCACAGCCAACCTTTCCAATGCAGTCTCGTCGCCGGCCATCAAGCCCAAGGCCAAGCCGGAAAAGGATGCCATGAAGCTCTGGGACAGCATCTCGGACCCAGGAAGCCTTTGGAACCCGTTGTGCCCTCCCTTGTCTGACTCCCCTGGAAATGACTCCTCTCCCAGATGAAAAAAGTGCAACCTGAAGAGCCTTTCAAATTCTGGAAATTGTTCGGCTTTCTTTATCAGGGTGGACCTCAGGGCCTGTCTAAGAAGTTGCCTGTCAGAAACAGGCACCTCCGCAGCAGCCCTCAAAGCATCCAGTGTTTCTCCGGTTGTCACCTGGATGCCAGAACCACGCAATGAACGCACGAACTCCAGAATGGGGGTCTCCATCTTCTCAGACCTCTTGTGTGCTCAAACTGCTGCGGCCTGGCGAGTAAGCCTATGAATATCCCCTCTTACCTTCTGAAGGTCCTCTTGATGCTTGAGTATCAGGCTGAGAGTACCTTCCACCAAAGAAGGATCAAGCTCCTCTGAGTTGAGCACCACCAGGGCCCTGGCCCAGTCCAGGGTTTCCCCTATGCTGGGTGGTTTTCGGATATCCAGTTTGCGAAGTGATTGAACAAAACTGACCACCTGGGCCAGAAGCCTGGGGGGAATCTCCGGAACCCTCGCTCTCACTATTTCCCTTTCTCGCTCCAGGTCCGGGTAATCTATGAACAGGTGCAGACAGCGCCTTCTGAGAGTGTCGGCTAATTCCCTGGTGTTGTTGCTCGTCAGGATCACCATGGGAATGTGTCTGGCCTTTAGGGTCCCAAGCTCAGGCACGCTGACCTGAAAGTCGCTGAGTACCTCCAGAAGAAAGGCCTCGAACTCAGGCTCGGCCTTGTCCACCTCGTCCACCAGAAGCACCGTAGGCACCTGGGAGCGAATGGCCCTCAGGAGGGGCCGGGGCAACAAGAAGGCTTCTGAGAAAAACAGATCCTCCTGGGAAAGAAGCCTTTTCAGAGCCTCTGAGAGGGATTGGGCCCCTGACAAAAGCTCACCCAACTTCTCCTTTAGGAGTTGGGTGTAAAGAAGCTGCTTGGCATACTCCCACTCGTACAGGGCCTTGTTTTCATCCAAACCCTCGTAGCACTGAAGCCGGATGAGCTCCTTGCCCAAGGCACCTGCCACGGCCTTGGCAAGTTCTGTCTTGCCTACGCCAGCAGGGCCCTCCACCAATATGGGCTTACCCATCCTATCAGCCAAAAAAACTGTGGTGGCCACCTCCTTGGTACAAACATACTTCTGTGTGGCCAGGCTCCTTGCCACATCCTCAATGGAAGAAAAAGCAAACTGGGTCTCCATGTGCACCCCTTAAGCCCTTCTGATTCAAGAGCTCAAAAGCAAAAAGAATCCAAAAGATCGTGGGAAAAGGTTCTTCATTCTCTGACACATCCTGATTTCTGTTTTTTACCCATGTGGATCTGGCCTGGAAGTGCTCATAAGCTTTGCTCATACCGGGCCTCAGGTTCCATTACTGAGCAAGAAGACCTTGATTAGGCACTCATTGCCTTTCAAGACTGCCAAAGCAGCTCAAGGGGCCGGAAGGTTGCCTATTCCATTGGGGAACCAGTTTCCCAGCGCCTCCTTGATGCAAAGGTGGATCTCCTCCGGGGTGCCGAACTGGAATACCTTTTGGGCCAGATCTCTACAGTCCCGCATCCTGATGGAACGGATAACTTTCTTGGCCATGGGAATGGAAATGGCGTTCATGCTAAGTTCATCCAAGCCCAGCCCCAGCAAGATGGGAATGTACATGGACTCTCCAGCCATCTCTCCGCACATTGCCACCGGTATGCCAGCCCCATGGGCAGCCTCCACCGTATTACGCACCATTCTCAAGACCGCTGGATGAAGTGGCTCGTACAGATACACCACGTGCTCGTTGACCCTATCTATGGCAAGGCAGTACTGGATCAGGTCATTGGTCCCTATGCTGAAAAAATCCACCTCCCTGGCCAGGAAGTCGGCTATGGACACTGCAGAAGGGATCTCTATCATGGCTCCCACCGGGATCTCCTCATCAAAGGCTATTCCTTGCCTTCGGAGTTCCTCTTGGACCTCACTCAGGATATTCTTGGCTTCCCGGATCTCTGATAGGCCCGAGATCATGGGAAACATTATCCTGACCCTGCCGTGCACACTGGCCCTAAGAATTCCCCGTAACTGGGTCTTGAAGAGCTCCACCTCCCTAAGGGAAAACCTGATGGCCCTTAGCCCCAGGGCAGGATTGGTCTCGCTGGGCCCTCCGGGGTTTGCTCTGAGTTTGTCCCCGCCTATGTCCAAGGTTCGTATGGTCACAGGGTGGGGGGCAGTGCGCTCTATCACCTCCTTATAAACTCCATAGTGCTCCTCCTCTGTGGGCAGGTCGGCCCTGTTCAGATAGAGGAACTCTGTACGGTAAAGGCCTATGCCCTCACCACCGTGCCCCAGCACCACTGGAATTTCGTCCAGCATCTCTATGTTGGCATGGAGGGTCACCCTATGGCCGTCCAGTGTCTCCCCAGGGAGTCGGGCATAGGCCAGGAGTTCCTCTTCCACTATCTGGTAACGGCTTCTGCGCTCCAGGTAATCCTTGACCGTTTCAGGCCTGGGTGATATGACCACAATGCCTTGAAATCCGTCAACTATCAGGGTGTCTCCTGTGTGGACTCCCTCGACCACCTTCTCCAGACCCACCACCGCCGGGATTCCCAAGGACCTGGCTATGATGGCGGTGTGGGAGGTGCGGCCTCCCATGTTTGTGACAAAGCCCTTTATCACCTCCCTATTCATCTGGGCCGTATCAGCCGGGGAGAGGTCATGGGCCACCACTATGACTTCTTCCTGGATCTGAGCCACGCTCTCCTGGGCCACCCCGGCCATATTGCGCAGTATGCGCTCCCCCACAAAATCCAGGTCCGCCACCCTGGAACGCAGGTATTCATCCTGGGAAGCCAGCAGTACGGACTTGAACTTCTCCAGGGTCTTGCTCAGTGCCCATTCTGCGTTGATGCGCTCCTCTCGGATGCGCCGGACGGTCTCCTGGGTGAGACTCCTGTCCTGGAGCATCCTGATGTGGGCCTCCAGAATATGTGCGTGCTCCTCCAGAACCGAGTCCTGGATGCGGCCTTGGATCTCCCTTAGCTCTTCCTGAGAACGCCTGGCCGCCTCGTGAAACCTTTCCACCTCTTCGGGCACATGGCGAAGGTCCACCAGGAAGAATCTGGGTATCTCGGTCTTGCGCCGATCCACCAGGTATGCCTTCCCAATGGCTATGCCTGGTGAGGCAGCCACTCCCCGCAGCAGCTGTTCCCCTGAGAAACCTTCGCTCATCACTCCTGCTCCTCGAATTTGCTTTGGATGAGGGCCCCTAGAGCCTCTACCGCAGCTCTGGCATCTGTTCCCCTGGCTCTCACCTTGATCCGGCTTCCGCAGGAAGCAGCCAGGAGAGTAAGCCCCATTATACTTTTGGCATCTACCTCTAGACCTTCTTTGGACAGCCAGACATCCGAGGAGAAACGGCTGGCCACCCTAACCACCTTGTTGGCAGCCCTGAGGTGAAGCCCGAGCTTATTACAAATCGTGAATTCCTGCTCGTACATCTCCAGGCTCTGCGCTCTCATCTAAGGCTTTCCCTCCACTGGCTAACGGATATCAGAAAACCCTATTATGGTCAACTCGCCACAAGACCACTTCATCTTCTCTATTTCAAAAGAAAAAGGGTCAGGCCCAGGCCTGACCCCTTCCATGCTGTTGGTAGCGGGGGATGGATTTGAACCATCGACCTTCGGGTTATGAGCCCGACGAGCTACCGAACTGCTCCACCCCGCGTCTCTTCTCCCCCATAGAGCAGGGGCAGGAACTCTTTAAACCTAATTAGATTAGGCCATGAAGACCCGGTTTGTCAAGCCAGTCCGGCTGCCCACGGTCTCCAGGCAAGTGGTTTGATGGAGGGTCACTTTGCTGATCAGCAAGGGCTTTGGGGGAGGATCGTGCCTCGTTGTCTGGTGGGTGGGCATATGTTAATCTGATACTTGAGAGGCCAACTGCATTGGCAAGGTACCTTATTGAGCTAGACTTGAGATTTTGACCCAGTGCTTTAAACGGCTTTTCTAAGTAGAATCTCAGGGGGAGTAGAAAAATAATGGGATCCAATTCCAACGGCGCCTTACGCGAGGCCGTACACGAAATTCACGATTACATAAGAGAAAATTTGTATTTTAACCGTTCTGATCTTTCCATCAGAGGGAAAAGATACAATTCCGCTCTTTTACTTAGCATCATGACAGCCCTGCGCAAGGGCAAGACCCTCATAATTGGAGAGCCTGGGTTGGGCAAGACCACCTCGGCAGAATATGTCTGTTCCCTCTTATACCGGGTGCCCTTGGGGACCATCTGGGGAAGCGAAGTGGCAGGCCATCCCGAGCAGACAGAGGAAAAGATCATAGGCAGGCCTGATCTGGGAAGACTAAACCTGGGTGAAGAGGTGGTGGTCTGGTCCCATTTTGCCATGCTGCCTGTGAAAATAGTGGACGAAATAAACCGCTTGCCCGAGACCAAGCAGAGCATGATTCTGGATGGGGTTGACAGGGGCAACTGGGAGTATCTCAATGACGCCATCATCAATAGGGAATACTGTCTTTTCGCCACTGCCAACTACCAGGATCGAGGCACCAACACCATCATCGCCCCTTTGGTGGACAGGTTTGATTTGATGGTGGAATCAAAGCACCCCGGGGCAAACCTGGCCTATATCATAGGCACCAGAGGCCCGGCCACCTCCAGCCTCAGAGATGAGGAGCTGGAAGGAGAGTTTCACAGGATCCTGGCGGAGAGAACCCCTTATGAAGTCAGGATGGAAAAACTGGAGGCCTTGTGCGAGAGGTTTGGGGAGTTCATTCGCAGCACAGCCAACATAAGAAGTCTTTCCAGGGCCGAAAGGCAGGCCGTGAGGGCCCAGATGGATGAGATTCCCTTTGATCTGGATTCCAACGCCTTTCTGAGGATGGTTATCTCGGAGCTGTCCTTCTGCCATCGCTTTGGCCAGAAGCGCTCCAACGAGAGTTGCGAGGAGGGCTGTCACTTCACTGGCTATGTTTGCAATGGAATCCGTAACTGCATTTCCAACAGATTTCCCATAAGCGTCAGAAGCATGGCTCAGGCTGTGGCCTGGTTCCTGGGGGATCAGGCTGTGGGAGTGGAACATCTCAAGGCCGTGCTGCCTTACACCTTGGCCCACAGGCTTCAGTGGAAAGAGGAGTTGGTGGCCCAGAGGGAGAAAGAGCCAAGAAACGATCCCCTTCCCATATACATGGCCAAGGAATGTGTTAAAGACATGCACAGGCGTTACATGGAGCAGGGTCCTCAGATAAAGAATGCCTTGGCCGTTGCATGTCAGGTGGCTGAAGGGGCTGCCATGGAGCCGGTCCAAGGGGATCACCCCTTGTTTTGGGAGATCCGAAGGGATCTAGGCGAGGAGGTCTCGGAGCCATGAAAAACCCCTTCCAGGACTTTGGATCCCTGTCTGTGGAGCGCAAGGAGTTGCCCCTGGAAAGAATCGTGAGGGCCCGTGAAGAGGTCATGGAAAGAATGGTTCACGGGTATCTCAAGCTAGTAGAGGAGGAGGTAAAGGACCTGGTATGGCTGGTGGAGCACAGCCGTGTGGTAAAGGCCTATAGCGCGGCAGTCAAGTCCATCAGGGAGCTTCAGTATGATGCTGATGACATAGAGGAATTCTGCTCTGAACTGGATAGCTCCAACAAGATTCCATACATGATTTCCGGGCCTGCGGGCATATACCTCTCTGCCCTTGTGAACCACGCCCAGGAAGACCGCATAGTACTGCCTTTGAAGGACTACCAACGCACTTTTCACTTTGTGGGCTACCGCCTCCCCGACGGTAAGACCCTAATATTGCAAGGCGACGTTGGTGATTTTGTGGGAGCCGGGCTCTCCGGAGGAAGGCTCGTGGTGGAAGGCTCGGTGGGGAACTGGTGCGGGGCCGGAATGATGAAAGGCGAGATACAGGTAATGGAGAATTCCGGTCAAAACACAGGAGAATGGATGAGAGGCGGGGAGATACACGTGGAAGGAAGGATTCGAAGCCTGGGTAAGACCCTATTCGGAGGCCGCATATTCCAGAGGGGCAAGCTGGTAGTGCCCCAAGAAACAGATTCAGAGATATGAGCAGGGCTTTTCGTACTTTCTTATTCTGATGCTGCTAGAAGCCCTGGGGCCATGTGATGGAGACGCTAGAGCAAAAGCAAAGAATGCTTAAAGAAGTCTGGGCCGAGGTGCGCAGGAAACACCTTTACCCTGAGCTTCCTCAGCCCAGCTGGGAAGAGCAGGAAGATAGGGTAGCCATAGACATAAAGGACAAGCGCATCTCGGTCTCTGCACCCTTCGTGGAGGAACTTTCTCAGTTTATGGATCCAGCCTGTGTGGCCTCGGGGCTTTTGGATCATGCGGTATCCCATTACCTGCACTGTCCCTGGGACCTCTCCACCCATTTGAAGCTTTACAGGGAAGCCAAGCACGTGCTCAAGGACAAGCAAATGGCCCAGAAGGCCACGGGCTATTTCATGGATGTGGTGGCTGACACGCTCTGTATGAGCCAGAAAGAAAGCAATCTTCCTGAGCTTTACCGGCACATCAAGAGAGGCATCATGGATGAGGCGGTCCATGCCCTTTATCAAACAATCTGGGGATTGGACCTGGGGGTAAAAGGCTATGAGGAGGTGGCCAGGAAGCTCTCCAGACTCCCATACCTGGACAGGGGAAGGTGGATGGAGAGCATTCGTAAGTTCTCCAAAATAGTGCAATCCCTCCTGGAGGTGGAGGAACGATTCGGTGGGCTGGATCGTCCCAATCCCATGGGTGAGCATGGACTGCAACAGTATTCTCCTGAGGAAATAGAGCAGGGTCTAAAGGAGTTTGCAAGGGATGCAGCCACTCCGGCCGAGTTCAACGAAATAGTGGAGGATCTCCAGGACGAGCTTCTGGAGGCCATGGAGCCCAATCACAAGGGCATGGGCCTGGGTCCAGGCCGTTCCCTGGACGCTGACATTCTCTATTATATGAAGCTGGCCGAGAATTACGCCTTGCCGGTCAGAAGGAGACCCATGGAAAAAAGTGGGGCTCTCTATCCCCATCACCATGTACCATGGGAGGTGGGCAGGCCTTTTCAGGACATAGACCCCTGGACCAGCTTCGGGAAGATAATGCCCGGCATTACCCAGACCTGGGAACGCAGGGAGGGGGAAGTCCTGGGCAGAGAAGAAGGCACGCCCGATTGCATAGTGCTCATTGACTCCTCAGGGAGCATGACAAATCCACGTCAGAGCCTCTCCTATGCGGTTCTGGGGGCTGCCTGCGCCTGTGACGCTTACCTTAGAAACGACGCTCAGGTGGCTGTTTACAACTTCAGCGACGCCAAGGCTGGGGGATGCCAGATTCTGCCTTTCACAAGGCATCGCATGTCCATCTACAAGACCATCTGCCACTACTTCGGAGGAGGCACCAAGCTTCTTCTGGAGGACCTAGAATCCCTGCAAAGAAGTTCGCTACCGGACATATTTCTCATAACAGACATGCAGATCACCAACCTGGAGGCCTTGATACAGTATTTCAATGAAAAGAAAAACAGAGTCACGGCAGTGCACATAGGAGACAACGAACACGTAAGAACTTTCCGTCGCTCCATGGCCCTGAGAAAGAACGTGGGTATATTCTCGGTGGAGAAAAAAGAAGACATCCCCAAGATAGTCCTGGGCCGCATCAGGGAGTACTTTCACAGCCCTTCCCGTCCCTGAAAAGAGCCCAAACCAGATTATTCGCCAAAATAGCCCGCATGCATGGCTGCATTTTTAGTGGTTCTGGCCGCAGCCAGCTTTTTCCCACGGCTTGAAACATCTTCAGAGCACCAAGAAGGCACGGCCTGCCAAGCTTCTGATTTGGCCAGGGCTCCTAATCATGCATTGGGCTCATGAATCCTTGTTTTCCTCCGAAGGCTCGGATTCATCTTGCAGAGGCGAGCTTATCCTGTACTGTTCATCCAGCCATTTGCCAAGGTCGCTCAACTTGCATCTTTCAGAGCAAAAGGGTCTGTAGGGAGACTCCCCCCATGGCAGTTTTTTTCCGCAACTGGGACATGAGACAAGAAGCTTCTTCTTGCCTTTGGTATTCAAGGCTCCACACCATAGGTGGAATAGAATATCCGATCCGGCAGTTCCAGACAGGTGAGGCTTCCGCCATAACCTGCCCCTGTGTCTATTCCTATCTTGTTGGGATGCACCAATGGCCTGGGAAAAGGTGTGTGGCCGAAGATAACAAGCTTCCCGAAATCCTTCTTGCTTTCTATGAATTCCCTACGAATCCAAACCAGGTCGTCAAGGGTCTGCTCATGCAAAGGTATTCCTTCCCTTAGTCCCGCATGGACGAATATGTAATCTTCGGTTTCATAGTAAGGCTTCAGGGAGTTGAAAAAAGTCAGATGTTCGTCTGGAATCTTGGATTCTATGTCCTCGCCAGTAAGATCGTATGAATGTATGGTCTCGATGCCTCCGTTGAGGAAAAAGGTCCAGGGGTCCTTTCTGTAAGTCAAGTAATCCAGCAAGGTGAATTCATGATTGCCCATCAAACAGGTTGTGCGAGGGAAAGCCTTCTTTATCTCCAAGACCATCTGCACCACTTCCTTGGAATTGGGACCCCGGTCCACATAATCCCCCAGGAAGACTAGCTCATCCTTGTGCGGATCAGGTTTGATCTTTCGCATCAGGGATTCCAGCTTGTTGAGATAGCCGTGGATGTCGCCTATGGCAAAGATCTTACCCATGCCCTCTGGTCCCCTGATTCATCAAGATGCCTCAAAAAGGATCTCCCTGGCCTGCCTTATGGGTACGGCAGCCCCCCTTTGAATCACGTGAGCATGCATGTGCACCCTGGAGACAGCCTCCCCTATGAAATGGGATGCCACGGACACCTTTCTCTCCCAAAGCTCCCCTTCCTCAAGAAGCAGGTAACCCATGAGCAGCTCGGCTCCCATCTCTGTAAGCCTTCGGGCAAAGAGACTCCTCAATCCACTCCATTGCTCAGGAGTCTTGGACTCAAGCCCCCTTTGGGACCTCAATGCATCCAGGCAATCCATGAAAATCTTCTTTGCTTCCCCAAGTTCCTGGCTCAGGCTTCGCAGCCCGGGGGATTCATACACCCTCGAGGAATGAGTCTCCAAGACATCTTCCAGAACTCCCTTGGTGATCTTGGCCATGGCCCTGTCCACCTGCATCTGTGAGGTGCCTTCGTAGATGTTGGTGATGCGTGCATCCCTGTAGAGCCTCTCCACCGGGTAATCCCGCATGTAGCCATTGCCCCCGTGAACCTGAAGGGCCAGATTCGTGATTCTGATGGAGGCCTCGGATGTGTAGAACTTGGCCATGGGAGTCAGAAGCTCCGCAGTCTGGGCCGCCATGTCCCTTTTTTTCTTGACCTGGGCATACTGGGGATCCTTTCTGTCCATGAGATCCAGTCTTGCACCCAGTGCCTCATCCAGATCCACCGCCTCTGCTGTCCTGTATACCAGAGATCGCATGGCCTCCAAAGTGGTCTTTATCTCCACCAACATCTCCGCCACAGGGGGGAACTCTATTATCCTGGAGCCAAACTGCTCCCTTTCTCTTGCGTAGCTCAAAGCCTCCCTGTAGGCCGCCTCCCCGATGCCCAGGCACTGGGCTGCCACTCCAAGCCTTGCCGCATTCATAAGCCAGTTGACATACTGGGTAAGTCCCCTTCCCCTCCTGCCTATGAGAAAAGCGGGGGCGTCATCAAAATAAAGCTCACAGGTGGGAGAGCCGTGGATTCCCATCTTTTCCTCCACTCTGCGCACCTTCACCCCGGCTCCTTTCTCCACCAAGAAGAGGCTTAACCCTCTTGCTCCTGAGAAACGCTCCGGATCCTCGCTCCTGGCCAGAACCAGCAGTATGTCTCCGCAGCCGTTGGTTATAAAGCGTTTCACACCTCTTATCTTCCAGCCCCCGGGCACTGATGGATCTTCCAAGGCCCTTGTCTGGATGGCCATGAGGTCGCTTCCGGCATCGGGTTCGGTGAGCACCATGGCGCCAGTGGCCTCACCTCTGGCAAAAAGAGGCACATAGCGTTTCTTGAGTTCTTCGTCGCCGAACTTGGCTATGGTCTCCGCTATGCCTTGCAAGCCGAAAAGGTTCATGAGAGAGACATCTGCCCTGGATACTATTTCGGTAGCGGCAGTGTACAAGGTGGTGGGAAAGCCCAGGCCGCCGTACCCTGGTGGAAGGGTCATGCCCATGAGATCGGCCTCGGCAAGATCCCTCAGATTCTGCTCCATGGCCTTGGGCAAGACAACCCTGCCCTGCTCTAAACGGCAGCCCTCCTTATCTATTTCCGCTGCTCGGGGGGCTATACGCTCCGCGGCAAGAGTCCCCACTGGATCCGTGAGCAGATCCCTGAAGGTCTCCACCGCCTCTTCCAGGCTATCATAAGCGCAGCCCGGGTGACCGAGATCTCCTCTGGCCTCCAGTATGCTTCGCCAGTCCACCCGTTTTTCCACCTGGAACCTTAGATCCTCGTTGTCCAAATAAAAGTTCTGGGAAGCCATGGCCTCCAGTCACCTCCTGAGCAATTCCAGTAGCTTGGGTATTACCTCTCTGACATCCCCCACCACACAGTAATGGGAAAACCTGAAGATGGGAGCCTGAGGATCCAGATTTATGGACACCACGGTCCCGGAATCCAACATGCCAACTCTGTGCTGAACGGCTCCACTGATACCGCATGCCACATAGAGTTCAGGCTTTACCTTGACCCCTGTCTGGCCTATCTGGTGTTCATGCCCCAGCCAGCCTGCATCCACAGCGGCCCTGGTGGCTCCCAACTCGGCTCCAAGAATGGAGGCCAGAGCACGCACTTGCTCAAAGCCCTCCTTGCCCCCTACACCCGCTCCCACGGCCACGATGGCCTTGGCCGAACGCAGATCCACCTTCCTGGTACCACCCGAGGAGGAAATTGTCCTAACTCTGCCCTCAGCAACGCCAGGCACATCCACCTCTACCACCTCTGCTTGGCCATGCTGGCCTACTTCGCTCAGATCCCCCACCCCCTGCTCCAGGGAAATAGCAGCGGGGGATCCATCCAGCTGGTACTCCACAGCAACTCTTCCCTCAAACTCAAGACGAGTGGCCACAAACCCTTCATCACCAAAGCGCACATCTGTGGCTCCCACCAAAGCTGCACCACCCTCCCTGCTGCCCAGCCAGGAAGCCAGATCCTGGCCCTGTGTAGTGGAGGGAAAAACCACCAGGTGAGGCTTCTCCCGCTCACACAAGAACTCCATGGCTCTGCCATAACAGGCTGTGTCATAGCCGCCCCGAAGATCCTCTCCCTGGAGGCGATAGATCTTGCCTGGGACCTCTGGCAAAGCCGCTGGCATTTCACCCACAATAACAGCCTCCAAAGTGGCCGATGACTCTTTTGCAAGCCTTGCACCCACAGAGAGCCCCATGAGGCTCTCCTCGACCAAAGACTGGCCATCTTTCTGCAAATAAACCCAGATGCTCTTTCCCATAGCCTTACCTCACCAGCCCCTGATTTCTCAACTCATCCACCATGGCTTTGAGCTCTGCCTGGCTGGAGCCATCAACCCTTCTTGCAGGGAAATCCCTTTGAGGCTGGGACCTGAAGGCCAAAATCCTTGTTCCCCCCCCCGACCTCTGCTCTAAAAAAGAGCCCAGCTCCTGGATTTGCCATTGGGGAATCTGGGTCTTCTTGTGCTGCAGCTTCAACTTGGCTCTGGCACTTCTTGGAGCCCTCGGATCATCCTTAAGCAGTGCCACACCCACGGATATCACCAGTGGAGGTGTTGCCTCCACCAACTCCACACCCTGCTCCACTGCCCTTCTAAGCTTCATGGGCCCCCCAAGCTCCCCCTGCTCCAGGGCCTCCACATATGTAGCCACAGGCCAACCCAGGGCATGGGCCAAAAAAACTCCTTTGTGGCCGCACTCGGTTTCATTTAGCTGAACCCCCGTGAAGACCACTTGAGCATCCAGCCTCCTGACAGCCCCTGCCAAGAGCCTGGCTTCCCATAGCAGATCCTGCGGCTGGCCTTCACCAGAGAGTCTAACCACCTGATCCACACCCCGGTAAAGACACTCCCTCAGCACATCCAGCTTCTTGGGCTCCCCCACAGAGACGGCCGTAACCTCCAGCCTGGGATCCCTGTCCTTCCACTGGAGGGCCATCTCCAAGCTGTTTAGGTCCTCTGGATCTATCCTGGTGTCCCAATCATCCCATTTGGGCATACTATCCTGGCCCAGGATCTCCCCTATGAGATCTCTGGTGTCAGGAATCTCTCTGACCCAAACCACAACTCTCATCCAACCTATCCTCCTTGTTCGGGACCCACCAACTGGCTTTGCAGTCCTGTGGTAAAGTTCTTCCCATCTCCAGACAAAGAGACGGCTTCCATCACCAGGTCTTATCCGAATCTATAACGCACTCCCATACCCCCGTTGGGATAGTCCCAGGTGATTCCTTCACATGTGCAGGCCACCCTGCAGGTGCCACATTCCAGGCAATTTTCGTGTCTTACCTGTATATGCCCGGGCTGGCCTGGACTCTCCACGTATACCCCGGCCGGACATATGAAGGTACATACCCGATCCCCACACCTGCTACAAATCTCTTGATTTACCTTTATGTGAGGATGGTCTGGATCCACCTCGTATCTCACGCGGTAGAGCTTTTCCTCAAGAGGCATTTGCAAGCCCTCCCAGGGCTTCTGACCCGAGTGCTCCTTGCTCAACCCAGCATCCTCCTCATCTTCCAAAGGTCCAAAACGGTCTTGAACTTGGGAAGCCCTTCCAGGGCCTTCTGGAAGGCATGCTTTCTGATCTCTTGTTTGGGCATCTGCACCTGTTCGAAAAGATCGGCCAAGAGCCCTGTGAACCTAGAAGGCAGCTCATCCATGAGCCGTGGGAAAACCAAATGTGCTCTCTCTATGTTTTTCAACCTCTGCAGGTCTTTCATGAGAAAGCTCTCTCCCAACATTTTTTCGTAAAGAGAGAGAGAACCCCTGGAAAAATCCCCCAGCAAGTGCGCCTGTATGGCCGCCTCTGCCGCAAGTCTCCCTGAAAGCATGGCCAGATTGGATCCTTCATGGTAAATGGAAGCATTCACCAGCCCGGCCGCATCCCCCACTATGATCAGCCCGTGGTGGCAAAGCTGCCCCACGGCTTTGGGACCGCCTTCAGGGATCAGGTGCGCCCCGTATTCCAGAAGCTCCCCACCTTTAATATACCTGGAGATCTGGGGGTTTGCCTTGAAACCCTCCATTAGATCTTGCGGGGAAAGCTTGGCCTTTTTCATGTTCTCAAGTTTCACTATCATGCCCAAGGCCAGAGTTTCCTTGCCCGTATAAAGAAACCCACCCCCCACCAGGCCTTGGAAAGGACTCCCAACCCACTCCATGGCTGCCCCGCAGCCAGGCTCAAGACCGAAACGATCCTCTATGGTGGAAGCCGGGAGAGCCCAGATTTCCTTTATCCCCAGCCCATAGCTCTGGGGGATCTGTCCGCTGCTCATTCCCAGACGGCCCCTAGCCCGCTCTGAGACCAAGCCAACAGCTCCTTCTGCCAGGATCACCACCGGAGCCTTAAAAGTATCCTCTTCCCCCCTTATTTGCACCCCCACGACCTTTGTCCTGGAGCCTTCCTCTTGGTAAAGAAGATCCTCCACCACACTGCCTTCCAGGAGCGTGGCACCGGCTGCTTCAGCTTCAGAGGCCAGCCAGCGATCGAATTGGGCCCTGTACACCACCCAGGTGTGGTTATAGGGAGGTGAACTCCATTTCCGGGATCCAAAGCAAAGAAGGGAAAAACCTTCTGGCGTCAGGAGCCCTATCCCTCTTTGGGAAACAGGTCTCTCCAAGGGAGCCCTGGAAGCGAAATCAGGAATCTCCTGTGCCAGCACCGTGGAGTAAAGAAGCCCGCTTAGGTTCTTGGCCCCCGCATATGGGCCCCTTTCCACCACTATTACCTCTAGGCCTTCCCTGGCCAATCTGTGTGCAGCGGTCAGTCCTGCGGGTCCTGCCCCCACCACTATGACTTGGGTCTCTATTTCTTCTCCCATGGCTCACCGTTAATCTTACTTCAGGGCTTCTCTCCGATGGGTACCAAGGCGTTATGGTGGCACAAACCGCCCGTGAAATCAACCGGCGCAAGGCATCATGCTTGACAGGCGGGGGGAGTCTTTGCTAGGGTGCGATTCACAAATGGTGTTGGGAGGAAGACCTCTGAAAACTGTTTTCAAACAAAGGGGGGACGTCATGGGACGGATTGCCGGATGGGTGATGGGCCTGTTGATCCTGCTTTGTTTGCAGGTGGGGCAGGCGGCCGCTCAGGAGACCTCTTTGGGGGGAGACTGGTGGATAAGCATAGGCGGAGCCGATAAGGGAGCAGGGGCTCTGACCTTTGGGGTGCCCAGCACAGGTGTATTTGAGGTCTCAGGCAATCTCATCACCTTGGCAGGAGCCTGGCCTGCGAGCGTGGCCGCTGGGGGGGCCTTGAGAATTGATTACAGAGGGGAAATAACGGGCAACCTCCTGCTAGAATTCGACGGATTCGGACCCGTTGGAGAACTGGAGGTCACAGCAGGAGGCACAGACGCCAGATTTCAGAAGCTTTGGTTAAAGGGCTATTTGACATACGGGGAAATGAGCCCGATTCTGGTGCGCATAAAGGGGCAGAGGATGCCTGCCTCTCCACCCATACTCACAGGTAGAAGCATTCAGCAGGGTCTGCTCAAAGGACCCGGTCTTTTGAGTCGAACCCTGGATATAGTGGTGGGAGAGGAAGAGGATCTGAAATTTCCATTTTATGTGGTGACAGGCGGGGGCTCTGTGAGGGTAGATGGAAGCGACGAGGATGTGATCATACTTGGGGTTTTCGGCCGCACTCCCACAGCCACTGGCACCAGAAAAAACAACATCTTCGGGTGGCTCTGGAGTAGTGATCCGACCATGGACGAGGGACCTCTGGTTGGAAACCTTCGCAAGTCAGAAGGAAAGGCGCCTGAGTTTAGCGCTTCTGTAAAAGGTAACAGACGTTTTCAGCTCTCGGCAAAGCTTAAGGAGCCTGTGAGTCCCATTATTTCCGTTACCCCAGATTCCATAGATTTTGGCACCGTGGAGGTGGGGGAGTCTTTGACCCGTACCTTCACGGTCACTAACATAGGAAGCGGCATCTTGGATGGGGAGGCCACTGTGGATGGTGCGGGCTTTTCTGTCACAGGTGGAAGCCCCTACAGTCTTGCTGCCGGGGAAAGCTCTCCTGTCACCATCGAATTCTCACCCACCAACTCCGATACTTTCTTCGCAACGGTCAGCTTCACCGGAGGCGGCGGCACGACCAGATCTGTCACCGGAAAAGGTGAATAAGAAACCCGCGTGAGACCAAAATCTATCGTTAGGGGGGCAGAGAGCCCCCCTTTCTTTACCTATCTATAGGCTCCTTCTGTGATGGTACGGGTGGGCTTGAAGATCTCTTTTTGAAAACGCTGGGCCAGCCTTTCGAGCCTTGCGGTCAGGGCTTGTGGTTCCTGGCTCTTGGCCACAGTCATGGGGCCCACAGGATTTCCGGTTCCGTTTACCATGGCCTTGTCTATGTCCTCGGGGGAGCAAACACCCATCTCCAAAAGCTTGGTGGCCTCGTTGATCTGCACGGCCAGGAGATCCATGGGATCCACCTTGTCCGTGGCCTTGGACAGATCAATGGAAGGCCTGCCCTGGGACCAATCATAAAACCCCCTGCCGGTCTTCTTGCCCAGCAGGCCTGCCTTCACCTTTTCTTCAACTGCCTTGGCCGGGGTGAAATCCGGATGCACGGTCTGGGCAAAATAAAGGCCAGCATGGTAGTTGATGTCAATGCCCGTATAGTCCATGAGCTCATAGGGGCCCATGGGCAGTCCCAATTTCTTCAGGAGGGCGTCCACCTCTTCGGGTTGGGCTATGCCGTGATCCAAGATGCAACCCAAGAGCACGCCTCCGGGGGCCTGCACCCTGTTGACTATGAAACCAGGCACGTCTTTCTCTACTCGAACCGGAACTTTCCCTGTCTTGAGGCAGAAATCGTAGGCTTTCTGCATGGTGTCTTCTGAGGTCTGCTCCCCACGGATCACCTCCACCAACTTCATGAGAACTGCTGGGTTGAAGTAGTGAAGACCCAGCACCTTTTCGGGCCTGCTGGTGGCCTGTGCGATCTGTGTGATGCGCATGGTGGAGGTGTTTGAAGCCAAGAGCGCATGGGCTGGAGCCAAGCGGTCCAGCTCCTGAAAGGTATCTTTTTTTAGCTGCAGGATCTCTGGGATGGCCTCAATGACCAAATCCGCATCTTTGACTGCCTCGCCCAGATCCACGCAGGGATGAAGCAGCTCTTTGTGTATGAGATCATAATGATCCTGGGTGAGTTTTCCCTTTTCCAGAAGCTTCTTGAGACTTTCCTCTATGCGCTGGACACCCCTGTCCACAAAACGCTGCTCTATGTCTCTTAGAAAAACCCTGTACCCTGCAAGGAGCGCCACCTCGGCTATGCCATGACCCATGTCACCGGCGCCTATGACAGCCACTGTCTTTATTTCCCCTGAGCCCATTGTTCCTCCTTTCCCCAGCTCTGGAGCCAGAATCCTGGAGTTCTTCACTGCGCCCTTTCTATGATTACCGCTACCCCCTGCCCTCCTCCGCAGCACATGTTGGCACAACCATAGCGGCCTTTCTTGAGTTCCAGGATGCGGGCCAGGGTCCCCACAAGCCTCACTCCGGATGCGCCCAGAGGGTGACCTATGGCGGTACCTCCTCCCATGATGTTCACCCTTTCGGGGTCGATGCCCAACTCCTTGATACAGTTGAGGGCAACTATGCAAAAGGCCTCGTTTATTTCCCAATAGTCTATGTCCTTGGCCTCAAGGCCTGCTTTTTCAAGAGCCTTCTTGGTGGCGGGAACAGGGCCTACACCCATTATGGTGGGATCCACCCCGGCAAAGCCTATGGAGCGCACCCAAGCCATGGGCTTTACTCCCTTGGCCATGGCTCTTTCTTTGGCCATGAGCACCATGGCAGTGGCCCCGGCGTTGAGGGGTGAGGAATTCCCGGCTGTTATGACTCCGTCAGGCTTGAAAGCAGGTTTTAGAGATTCCATGTCCTGGAGACTCGTGCCCTCCCTTATTGCCTGGTCCCTATCCACCAGGAGCTTGGAGCCGTCTTCCTGTTCCGCCTCTATGGGAAGGATCTCACCCGCGAAAAAACCCTCCTTTTGAGCCTTGGCCGCAAGCTGGTGGGCCCTTACACCCCAGCGGTCCAGGTCCTCTTTGGTGAAGTTGGTCTGGGAAAATAGCTTCTCTGCCGTGAGTCCCATGTTCATGGCATTGGCCATGTCCCAATGCTTCAGGTCAGGGTCCGTAAATAACCTGGGGTTGGGGCTGATGGCTCCTTTTTGAAGCAAGGCTCCTCCCATGGGGACACGGGTCATGTGCTCCATGCCCCCTATCAAGACAGTGTCAGCAAATCCGCAAGCTATCTCCATGAAACCTATCTGGATGGCTGCCATGGAAGAGCCGCACTGCTGATCCACAAACTTGGCGGCTATTGTTTCGGGAAGGTCGGCCAGGAATATGGGGAATCTGCCTCCATAGGTCCACTGTTCCGAGACCCCCAGTGCTGTCCCCACTATGAAATCCTCAACCTCCTTGGGCTCTACATTGCTTCTTCTGAGAACCTCTGGCAGCAATTTGGCCAAAAGGTCATCCGCCCTCAATTTGTGGAACCAGTCTCTGCCAGGCTCATTGGGTCTTGAGCGCGAAAGGGCAGTCCTCAGATATCCAACTATGGCCACATCTCTCATCTTTCCACCTCCTTATGGTTTGTGCACAAGCTCTTAGGTATCGTTGACCCAGATAGACCATGAAGCCTGACGGAATTGTCTTGAAGATTCTCTTTTTCCATCTCTTCCCAAAAACTTTGCTAGAGTTTTCCTGGGCTATGTCCAGGACCCCCAAAATAGACTCTTACCTCGGTGCCTCGGCGAATATTACCCGTGGAATCCAATTTGATTCAGATCATGGAGGCTTTTATCCCCACCAAGTCAGAACTTGGTGGGCCAGTTGGCCAGCCTATGTTCCCCTATGCCTTCTCCCTTGGAGGTCTGGCATATCTCCAGAGCCCTTATCAGAAAGCTTCTGGTTTCCCTGGGATCTATCACGTCCTGGATGTAGTATTGGCCTGCAGCCCCATAAGGCGAGGCATCCTCCACCATCTGCTCCACGAACTTCATCCACTGTGACTGGGTTTCCCCTTGAGTTGCATCAGAGTCCTTGGACTCAAGTTTTCCCCCGAAGACCACGTTGGCTGCTATTTCAGGGGCCACAAAGCTCATTTCAGCAGTGGGCCAGGCCACCAGAAAGTCCGCCCCACATCCGGAGCCACACATGTTCCAAAAGGCCATGCCATAGCTTTTCCTTATTATTATGGATATCTTTGGCACGGTGATCAGCCCCAAGGCGTTCATGTAATTCATCACCTTTGCGGCCACACGCTTTCTCTCGGCCTCCTTACCCACCATGAATCCCGGTATGTCGTGGAAAAAAATCAGTGGGATGTTGAAGGTATCGCACAGGCACAAAAAACTGATTACTTTGTCTATGCCGTCTGTGTCCATGGCCCCTGCATTCACCATGGGTTGATTGGCCACAACCCCCACTACCCTGCCATGGATTCTGGCAAGGGACGTGATCACTGTCCTGCCGAAAAGGGGTTTGATGGGAAAGAGGCTCCCTTTGTCCACGATGCAGGACAGGAGTTTGTTCATGTCGTAGGCCCTGTTTCTCTTTTGGGGTAGCAGTTCCAGGATTCGGTCCATGCCTTCCCCAGATCCGGCCGGGACATTTTTTCTGGGGGGCAGCTCATCTTTGTGTGAGGGCATATAGCTCAGGAACTCCCGGATGAGAGTGAAGCATTCCTCTTCTGTTTCAGCCACCCTGTCGGCCATTCCTGTTATTTCTCCATGCACCTTCCAACCGCCCAGCTCTTCGTCTGTGACTACCTCGCTGATGGCGTATTGAAGTACCCTGGGACCAGAAACGCCCATGGCGCTTCCCTTTACCTGCACCACAAAGTCCGATAAACAGGCCATCCAGGTAGGCATCCCGTAGCATTCCCCCATTATGGCCGTGATCATGGGGGCCTCTCTGACTCGGCTCATGATCTGCAAATAGGAGTCAAAACCACCACCTCCGAAAGAGGCCAAGCCCCTGGAGCCCATGATGTCTGGCATGCGGGCTCCGCCCGCCTCGCCCAGATAGATGAGGGGCAAACCCCTTCTGGTGGAGGCCAGCTTCAGCTCTGCTTCCTTGCGGCCAGCAATTCTGCTGGAGGTGGCTGCCAGTACCGTGAAATCATTGGCTATGACCACCACATCCCTGCCCTCTATCCTTCCAAACCCACTCACCTTGCTATCTGCGGGCGTCTTGTCCTCCATACCCGGCACATCGGAGTGGGCTAGCATTCCCAACTCCAGGAAGCTTCCCGGATCCAGGAGAGCCTGGATGCGCTCTCTGGCGGTAAGCCTTCCCTTGGCGTGCTGGCGGGCTACTTTCTGGGCTCCTCCCATCTGTTGGGCCTGAGCCTTTCTTCTCTTGAGCTCTTCCAAGCTCCTGTTCACGGATAAATCCCCGTCTAGGGCCATCTGGCAACTCCCCTGATCTCCTTTGCTAGAAACCCATCCACCAAGGGTGGGATAGGACCTGGAGGATTCAGACCTTCATACCTGGTAGATTCAAAGAGGCGGTGTTACCGCCATCCACAGCCAGGGCCTGCCCTGTTATATAGCTGGACTCATCACTGGCCAGGAAAAGAATGGCAGAGGCCACCTCCTCTGCGTGCCCATATCTTCTAAGCTCACAGCGACTTCCCAGCTTCCATTCCTTTCCCTTTTGCCTTGCCAAATCGAAGACAGGTTTTGTCATCTCGGTTTCTATGAGACCTGGGCAAACGGCGTTGACCCTCACGTTGTGCTCCCCCAGGTCACAAGCCGAAGTCATGGTGAAATTGATTATGGCTGCCTTGCTTGCGCTATATGCATTGCCTCCGGCCCCTGAACGAATACCAGCCACAGAGGAGACATTGACTATGGAGCCCTTTTTCCTTTTGATCATATGAGGCGCAGCATGTTTGGTTGCGAAAACCGTACCCAGCACATTGGTGCGGTAAACACTCAGCCACTCCTCTTCCTGCTGGTCTTCCAGGGGGCTTAGACCTCCGGCAATGCCTGCATTGTTCACCAGGATATCTATTTGGCCAAATGAAGATATGGCAGAGTCTATCAGCTCTTTGACCTGGCCCTCCTGGGATACATCTGTGCACCTGGCTATGGCACTGCCTCCCTGAGAGGATATTTCCTGGATAACCTGCTTTAGCCTTTCCTCTCTTCTGGCTCCAAGCACCAGCAGGGCCCCCTCCCTGGCAAAAAGCAGGGCTGTGGCCCTGCCTATGCCGCTGGATGCCCCGGTGATGACCGCCACCTTTTGCTTCAAACGCCCCTCGGGCATGGCTCACCTCTCCTCTTTGACTCCCATGCCAGGTCTCAAACCCTGGTTTTCCCATTAATCCACTATGCCTGCCAGTCTCTTGACCATCTTCTTTCTGGCCTCTATGTCGTACTGGGCGGTTATGGCTATCTTTTCCATTATGGGTGACCCCCCTCCGTGGAGCCCTCCCACTGCAGCAGCCCCCCCGTACGAGGAACAAAGGGTATCTGAGATCATGCGGAAGAGCCTGTGTTGGTTCTCAGCAGAAACCTTGGGGTTTCTCATTATGTACTTGTGCAGAAGGGGACCCACCTTTTCGTTGTAGAAGTCCTCTTCATAGGGAAGCGTTGCAGGAAGCCCCCCGGCCACATCTGCCAGGATCTGCAACTCGTGGTATACATTCTCTCCGGAGAGGCATCTTCCCACATTGCAGTAGACCACATCCGGGATGTAGGTGCCGCAGCGGGCCCTTACGCCTTTGGCCGAGGCCGTGAAACCCGCTGCATATGCCAGCTCGGTGACCATAATGATCTCCGCCAGCTTGTCCCTCACGTGATGCGCTGAGGCTATGCCGTTGTACTCCGCAGCCAGGGCCACCTGTCCCAGAAGCAGCTCATTGATGGCCGGCTTGCACCCTGAGTAGCTGTGCCTGTGGTAAAGAGCGAAGAGAAGGCCCAGCTGCCCTCCCAATTCCCATTCCCCACAAAGAAAAACCCTCTCCCAGGGGATAAAGGTGTTATCAAAAATCGTAAGGGAGTCCGTCATTCCCAGTTGCGAACCAGGGGACTTCAGGTACTTCCTGGGCCTTGGAGATGCGGGTCTGACCACCAGATGCACATCATCCCAGTCTCCTGGTATGGCAAAGGCTACTGCCCAAGGCCCCTCCTCGGAGGTCAACATGCGAGTGGGCAGTACCAGAATCTCATCGGCCTGGGCTGCCTCTGAGTTGTGGGCCTTGGCTCCTCTGACCACTATGCCGTCTTTTCTCTTTTCCACCACACGCAAATAGAGATCTGGGTCAGCCTGTTGGTGAGGCCGTTTGGAGCGATCCCCCTTGACGTCCGTTTGGGCGCAACAGCCCACCAGGTCTTCCTTCTGGAACCGTTCCAGCCACTTCAGAAAATTCTTGTAATACTCTGTGCCATACTTCTGGTCTGCCTCGTAAGCTATCACGGAGATGGCGTTGGTGGCGTCTATTCCCATGCACCTTTGAATGCAGCCTCCCGTAAGGGTGCACAAACGTCTGGTCATGTCCTGCTTCTTGTGGAGATCCTCCACACTTTGATGCACATGGCAGAATCTGTTGATCTTTTCTCCTGTGATGTGGGAAGTGGCAGTGGTGAGATCCTGGTACTGTGGGTCAGCTGCCACATCAAAGGTGGTGGAAAGGGTCCTGACTGCTCCCATCATTCTCTCGTCATCCCTGTCCACCAGCTCTCCTCCCACGTACACGTTTCTTCTCATCTTGCGAAGCCCTTGGCGGTACTGCTCAGATGTCCTCATGGGAAGACCTCCTCTGTTTTTGGAAAATTCTGGTAATTACGAAAAAACGGTCCAACTCATGGCCATCAAAGAACTCTGAAAAGAGACTCCTCGTACTCAGGCTTGCCCTCATATCGTTTCAAGAAAAAGGCCGGGGCCTTTTCCATGTTCTCAAAGATGGCAGGATTGAGTTCTATGCCGGCCTTATGAAAGGCCTCCACAACCTCCTTGGGGGATGGTGGACAACCCTTTACGGCTATCATCTCCCGAATGTTGGGATTTTTTCGGTTTCTCTGATACATGCACTTTCCCAGCAATATGGTCTTTTTCTTTCCCTCGGTGGGCTCCATCACCTTGCCTGTGAGCACTTCCACGTCGTCCCAGGGCTGCCCTTTCCAGGCCTGGGCTATGGCCGTTAACACCACACCGGTGAGACCAGAACAGTAGGTGCACATGGTCAGGTCATACTTGCGGTAGGAAATGCCCTGTATGCCCATCTTGGCCATGGGAAGAGGCAAGGAGTTGTCCTCATTGTATGGGAAGCTCCATTCGTGCTTGGAGGCAACGGCCTCTATGGTTTCTCCCACCACCTCTATGTCCGAGAGGTCCAGGGGTCTTCTCCTGTCTGATGCAGCATGTACCAGATGAGGAACCTCAGAAGGCCTGTATCCCAACACCATGGCTCCCACCATGTCTGCAGAGAGCACATCAGAGGAAGCCACCAAGACATTTGTGCGCCTTATGCGGCCGTCGAAACTTGGGCCCCGCTCATTTGTGTAAATGCCGTCCAAGATGGTAAGGGAAGGGGGAAGCTTGTTGGCCAGCCTGGCGATCATGTAATGGAGATCCTTCACAGGATCCGCACCATGGCACTTCTTTCGAGAGTTTATGTCGATCATGCCTTTGAGATTCTTGATCCCAAGGCTGACCACTGCCTGTGCGTGGGTCTTGAGAACCGGCAGGTTCACTACGAAATCGCTCTCCAGAATGTCTCGATTGTAATTCAAGACGACCCCTGCACCCAGATCCACCTTCTTGAAAGGCCTCTCGAACACATTGAGAATCTTTACCCCGTAGCGCTGGGCCAGCTTGTTGTAACCCAAGGTCTCGAAGGCATGAGAAGGGGTCTCCCTGTCATCGGGTCTAGATGTGACGGTACCCTCTCCTATGGTTATGTCATTGATGCCTCTTTCCTTGAGAAGCACTACAACGTCTTCCACCACCCTGGAAGTTGTTATCACCCCCCATTTGGGAAAAGGCACAAACTTTGTCCAGAAGACTATATTGGGCTTGATGAAGACCCTGGCCCCCTGGGGCATGTGCTCCAGCCCGCGGCAAAGCTCCACTGCTTTTCTTACCGACTCCAGGGGCTTTTGAAACCTCACTATGGAAACCAGCGATTTCTTCTCGTTTTTCATTTCCCCCTCCTTTTGGGAGCGCTTGATCTGTCCCCGGCTTCTTGTTTGCCGGCCTGTGCTGGTTGAGGCGGCTCCAGCACAAGCCTCAGATTCCAGGTGCCGGGTGAAGGTTGTGGAGTTATGCCCCTGATGACCAGATCCGTCAGGGGATCTACGAATTCCACCAGGTTCTCTGGTTTTCCATGCAGAAGCTTCCTGATCAGTATGTTTTCTATGGTTCCAAATATGACCGAGCGGACCAGGTACGGGTTGGTCCCTTCCAGAAACTCCCCAGAAGAAATTCCTTCCTCCACTACCCTCAGGATTACCCTGGAGCCCTCTCGCACGATCTGATAGGCCTCTGTCTCTGTAAACTTGCGGTTCTGTTTAAGTACAAGCATGGCTATGGAGGCATAGTCGGGATTATTCTGGTAAAAAGACAAATAGTGATAAATTATGCTTCTTAACTTGTTGGCAGCTCCCCTCACATACTGAAGATGAAACTCCAGGATCTCTTTTCCCCTTCGGGTGGTCTCTCCAGGGATGGAGAAGAGAAGCTCTTCCTTGGAAGGGAAATATTCATATATGGTGGCTTCCGAAAGCCCTGCCTCCCTTGCCACATCGGAAACCGTGGCATCCTGAAAACCCTTTCTGGCAAAAACCTTTTCTGCAGCCTTGAGGATCTGCTCCTTGCGCTGACCCAACCGGCGAAGACGTGCCATGGCCCCTCCCGGATGATGACAGTCCTTATGGATTGAAATCTTTTTCCTAGACCATCGACTTTGAATAATCCGACATTATCCTATTGCGATTAGGAAATCAAGCCGATTTTTCAATCCTGTGTTAAATACCACAGCCAGGTTCTAGGCTCGATTTTCATTTGAACATGAGCTGAGATATATTACCCATGGGCCGGGGGTAGAGATTTTCTCCACACTGCTTTTGCCCGTGCCCATGGAGTCTTGGCAGAGTTACCTGGCTTGGCCTAGCCTCTTGTTGAAATCCTTTTGGGGAGGGACCATGCAACAGTTACTCATAAAGAACGCGACCATAGTGGATGGCACCGGCTCTGATCCCAAGCCCAATGGCGGGGTCCTGGTTAGCAATGGGAAAATCCAGGAGCTATGGGATGGCCCTGTGAAGAAAAGCCCGGCTAAAACCCAGGTGATAAACGCTAAAGGCCAGTGGCTGTTGCCCGGTCTCATAGATGCCCATGTTCACATGGGGGCAGTGGATGTGGATATACGCAAACAGCAAAGAGAGATGTACCCATCCTTGCTCCTGGTGCGCACCCTGAAGGTTCTGGAGGAGACCTTGGAGCAGGGTTTCACCACAGTCAGGGATGCCGGTGGTGTGGATCCGGGTCTCAGAGAAGCCCTACGGCAGGGACTAATTAAGGGGCCAAGGCTGCTCGTATCTGGTCCAGCCCTTTCCCAGACAGGTGGGCACGGGGATTTCCGTGTGCCAGCAGAACAGACCCCTCCCCTGGCAAATCCGGCCGGGCTTTGCACCTGGGTCTGCGACGGAGTGGAAATGGTAAGAAAGGCCACCAGGGAACTGCTGAGACAAGGTGTGGATCAAATCAAGGTCATGGCAGCAGGAGGGGCCATGTCCCCCGCAGATGAGCTGGAGCAAGTGCAATTCACTCCTGAGGAGCTCAAGGCCATTGTCTGGGAGGCCAAAGCAGCAGGCAAGTATGTCATGGCCCACGTTTATTCCACCAAGAGCATTCTTCATGCCCTGGCAGCTGGGGTCCGTTCCCTGGAGCATGGTAATCTCCTGGATCAGGAGGCTGCCTCAGCCATCAAGGCCGCCGGGGCATTTCTGGTTCCCACCCTGGCCACGTACGAAGCGCTGGGCCGCATGGGCCAGGAGCTTGGAATTCCTAAAGAGAACATGAGAAAGATCCATGAGGCCAGGGAAAGATCCCTGGAGGCTCTCTCCATAGCCCATAAAGCTGGAGTGGATATTGCATCTGGCTCAGATCTCCTGGGCCCCATGCAATCCCAAAAGGCCCTGGAGCTGGAGCTTAAGGCCAAGGTTCTGGGCCCCATGGGAGCCATCGTGGCCTCCACCAGTACAAATGCCAGGCTTCTGGGCCTTGAAGGGCAGGTGGGAACCATTGAGCCTGGCAAGCTGGCAGATCTTATCCTGGTGGACGGTGATCCACTGAAGGATATAAGGGTCTTGCAGCACTACCACAAGAGCATAACCCTCATACTCCAAGGGGGCAGGATAGTGAAAAACCTGCTCTGAGCTTCTCAAAAAGGATCTGAAAATACTAAGCAACTCCAGGGCCGCTCCCATAACATGCTCCCTATTGAGTTTGTGCCCCTGAGATGTTATCTCTTTTGGCCTGGGCCACACATGCCCAGGCTCTTCCCAAGACGGAGAATGCTCCAGACCCTAGGTTCTCCAAAGACCACCAGGAGGTCTCCCATGGAAGGATTTCGCCATGCAAACATTGAAAGGGAGATGGAGCTATACGGTTACGACCAGGTGGTGCGCACTCATTGCCGCATGTGTCACGGAGGATGCGGTGTTCTGGTCTTTCTCAAAGAGGGAAAGGTGAGAAAGATCCTGGGTGATCCAGACTGTCCCATCAATCATGGAACCCTTTGCAGCAAAGGTATCGCATCCTCCAAACTTCTCTATCACCCGGATAGAATTCTCTACCCCCTCCAACGCAAGGGCCCCAAGGGAAGCGGTCATTGGGAAAGGGTTTCGTGGGATCATGCCTTGGAGCTCATAGCAGACAAGATACTTGATTACAAGGCCAAGTACGGTGCAGAGTCCATAGTCTTGGGTTATGGCACGGGGAGGGAGAATGAGGCGGTGATATACCGCTTTGCCAATCTTCTGGGCACGCCCAATGTGCTTACAGCAGGCCACTTTTGCTATGGCCCCAGAGTGGCCACCAGCATCATAACCTGTGGTTCTGTGCCTGTGGCAGACTATGAAAACAAACCTGCCTGCATCATGGTCTGGGGTAATAATCTGGTGATCAGTAATCCCGATGAGTACAAAGGGGAGAGCTTCTCCCAGGCCTTGGATGCAGGGGCCTTTCTCATTGCCGTAGATCCCAGGCTGACCAGGATCTCAGCCAGGGCAAACATTTGGCTTCGACCCAGACCTGGCACCGATGCTGCCCTGGCTCTGGGAATGGCCCACGTAATAATCCAGGAGGGCCTTTATGATTCGGATTTCGTTGAAAAGCACACTTACGGTTGGAAGCCATTTCAAGAGAGGGTCTCCCATTATCCTCCCCAAAAGGTCCAGGAGATCACCTGGGTTCTAGAGCATCAGATCCGAGAGGCGGCCAGACTCTTTGCCAAGAGCAAACCGGCGGTGATCCAGTGGGGTGTGGCCATAGAACAGCAGAACACCTCTGCGGACACCAACAGGGCCCTGCTGGCCCTCCTGGGCATTACAGGCAACATAGATGTACCTGGAGGGCAGGTGCTTTTCAGCCCTCCCAAGGTCAGAACAGTTGGGGAGTTCGGTGCCCATAAGATGCTTGCTGATCAGCAGAAGGCCAAGAGATTGGGGGGAGATAGATTTCGCCTGGCAGGCAACTTTGGGATCATAAATCCAGGGTGCGTGTGGGAGGCCATATTGCAGGGCCGTCCTTACCCTGTGAAGATGCTTTTCTTCATAAGCTCCAATCCTCTTCTGACCAGGGCCAATGCTTCACAGGTCAGAAAGGCTTTGGAATCTGTGGATTTCATGGCAGTGGCGGACTTCTTCATGACACCCACGGCCGAGCTGGCCGATGTGGTGCTGCCAGCGGCCACCTGGCTGGAAATGGATTACATAGGGGATTTCTGGAAAAGGCATGGCTACATTCTTCCCAGGCGCCAAGTGGTCCAGATAGGTCAGTGTAGATCAGACCACGAAATACTAAATGAACTGGCCCACAGGGTGGGCCAGGGGGACTACTGGTGGGAGGAGTTCCAGGGTGCGCTGGACTGGATCCTGGAGCCCATGGGAATGACCTGGCAGGAATTCAAGGAAAAGGGAGAAGACTTGAGGGGAGAGGTGAAATACCGCAAGTACGAATCCAAGGGGTTTTCTACCCCCACCCGCAAGTTCGAGCTTTTCTCCACTCTCCTGGAAAAATGGGGACACGATCCCCTTCCCCAGTTCCGGGAGCCTCCCGAGAGCCCAATTAGCACTCCCGAACTCTACAAGGAATATCCATACATCCTCATCACAGGGAGAAGACTTCCCGGCTTCTTTCACACCGAGAACCGGCAAATAGGTCCACTGAGGGATCTTCATCCAGAACCGGTTGTGGAGATACATCCGCAGGCAGCCAGCAAGGAGGGCATAAGGGAAGGAGACACTGTCCTGGTAGAGTCACCCAGGGGCAGGGCCAGGTTCAAGGCCAGGCTTTTTGAGGGTATGGACCCAAGGATCGTAAGCGCCGAACATGCATGGTGGTTTCCAGAAATACCTGAGCCCCATCATGGATGGAAAGACTCAAACATCAATCTGCTTACCAGAAATGATTACGATAGCTGCGATCCTGCCATGGGGGCAACACCTGTGCGCACATTGCTTTGTCGCTTGAGGGTTTACAGCCCAAGCCATGGGGAGGAGACCATATGAGGCCTTATGAACTGTTTATCGAGGAAGAAGCCTGCTGGGGATGTAGGGCCTGTGAGTTGGCCTGTCAGCAGGAACACGAATTCAGCTTTCCTCCTCTTTTGAGGGTGCTGGAGGAAGGCCCCCACATGGACAACAAGGATTTCTCCTTCCAATTCAGGGTTCGCGTATGTCGTCACTGCCAGGACCCCGAGTGTGTGAAGGCCTGTCCCCAAGAGGCCTTGTATCAAAGACCTGACTCCATAGTTTTGCTGGATCAGGCCAGGTGCAATGGCTGCGGCCTTTGCCAGGATGCCTGTGCATATCAGGCCATAATGATGGATCCTTCAAGAGGCAAAGCCTTGAAGTGCGACATGTGTCATGTGAGGGTGGACCATGGGCTCTACCCTGCCTGCGCCGACAATGTTTGTATGGCCCATTGTATTTACTTTGACAGGCCCGAACACATAAGGGCCCAGGTTGACCAAAAGAGGGCCAGGAGAAAGACCCGCTGAGAGAGATTGGACTCTGGATAAAGGATGGATTGATGAGCAGTGGACTGTGATAAGATAAGTGATTCACTAGATCTGGAATAACTAGAAGCCAAGAGATGAGAAGCTGGCAGTAATATTTTTCAGTAAAGAGATCAACCCATGAAGATTCACGTAACGGATCAAAAGATCATGTGGGGTGATCTGGACCCCCTTGGAATAGTCTTCTATCCCCACTACTACCAATGGATGGATGGCTGCGCCCACCTTTTCATGGAAAGCCTGGGAATCCCCATGAAGCAGCTCCTTGAGTCGAGAGGCCTCATATTCGCCCTGGTGGAGACCAGGTGTGAGTATTACTCCCCAGGGAAATACCATGATACGCTGAGAATCATCACTTCTCTGGCTCATATGGACACAAAAAGATTGCTGCTAAGGTACAGATTTTACAAAATGCCGCAGGAAGAACTCCTGGCCCAGGGATGGGAACGCAGAATCTGCCTGGATGCTAAAGACCCCTCTCACCTGAGAGCCGCAGAAATCCCAGGGGACATATCAGCTTTGCTAAAATCCGCTCTGGAGGAGAATGCACCATGGGCGGATCAGGACAGGATCACCTCCACTTGATCCCTATGTAACTTAGGATTGGGTCTGACCAGGACCCTTCTTTGAAAGCGCTGCTCCAGTTCCTCCAAACCCGGCCTCTCATCCTCACAGAGCATGTGGGCCACATCCGGATGCACCTCTACGAACACGTCACCACTGAGGTAATGGGAATGTGCCATTTCCCTTTGGATTTCTCTCAAGACCTCGTAGCACACGGTGGCTGTGGAGCGAATCCATCCCTGCCCATCGCAATATGGGCAAGGCTCACAAAGCTGTTTGCCGACCCCCTCCTTGACTCTCTTGCGAGTCATCTGCACAAGGCCCAACTCTGACATCTTAAGCACATTGGTGGGACTTCGGTCTTTCTTCAAGGCATCCTTTAGAGTCTCCAAAACCAGTTCCTTGCTGGATTCCTTTTCCATGTCTATGAAATCTATTATGATTATCCCGCCCAGATTGCGGAGCCTTATCTGATAGGCTATCTCTTTAGCCGCCTCCAGGTTGGTCTTGACTATGGTCTCTTCCAGATTGTGTCTTCCCACATAACGTCCGGAATTGACATCTATGGTTGTAAGGGCTTCTGTCTCCTCAATGAGAATATAACCGCCGGACTTGAGCCAGATCTTTTTTTCCAGGGCCCTGGATATTTCCATTTCTATGTGATATGCATCGAAGATCGGTTCATCCTCTTCATAGAGAATGATCCTGTGATTGAACTGGGGGAGGTTGGCATCTAGAAACCCCAGAATCCTTCTGTACTCTGAGTCAGAATCTATTATGAGCCTGTCAACTTCTCCTACCATCAGATCTCTGACGGCCCTCAGAGTTATGTCCAGCTCCGCATATAGAAGCCTGGGCACAGGGCCCCGCTCCGCGTTTCTCTTTATGGACTCCCAGACCTGAACCAGGAAGTCCATTTCGGCTCGGATTTCCTCCTCGCTTACCCCTTCGCTGGCTGTACGGGCTATGAAACCGTAGGCCTCGGGCCTTATCCTGCGCAGCAGCTCCCTGAGTCGACAGCGCTCCTGCTCGGCTTCTATTCTTCTGGAAACTCCCAGGTGTGAAGCTGTGGGAAGCAGTACCAGATTTCTGCCAGGCAGAGAGATGTGGGTAGTGACCCTGGCCCCTTTGCTGCCCATGGGGTCTTTGGCCACCTGTACCATTATCTGCTGCCCTTCACTTATCATCTCCTCTATGGCGTGGCCAGAAACAGGCCTGGAATTTCTATCCTCCTCATTGGAATCCACAGCTCCTTCCACACCCAAGAGTTCTCCCAAGTCTCTGGAATCATCCCTCACATCATCCACGTAAAGAAAAGCCGCCTTGGGAAGTCCTATGTCCACAAAGCAGGCCTGCATTCCAGGTAATACCTTGAGCACCCGACCCAGGTAAACGTTTCCCACCAGGCTTCGATCCGACTCTCGCTCCACATAGAGCTCGGCCAGGACTCCATGCTCCAGCAGGGCTACCCTGGTTTCCCTAGATGTCACATTGACAACAAGCTCTGAGGACATGCTTTTCCACCCCTCCTTCCTCCCCGGGGATGGGGCTGTCCCTCCCTTGGACTTTTGATCCTAGTAACTCCACATTTGTCTTCCATATCCTCAATCTCCTGACTTGAGATTCCTCTAGACTCAGGAGACCTCCCAGAATCTCCACCAGGCGCGTACCCCCCTCGGGAAAACTGAGGATCCTCAGGCTTACCAGATCCTCCTGGAGGCTGCAGACACCCTCTACCAGGGGTCTTATGTCAACCTCCCTCATGCTTGAACCATCTTTCCCTCTTCTGCGGACCAGCCAAATCTCAGAGCTGAGGAATCCCTCCACCCGCTTTCTGAGTTCTTCACCCCTCGGGCCCATACCATGCGGAATTTGCACTCTATAGCAACTGCGCATCTTTTCCCTGAAAAGAGAGGGCGAGTTTACCTCCACCTCTTCACAGGAAATGGGCTTTATACCCTCTGGCAACTCACTTCCCAGCCTCTGGAGTAGATCCTCTGGCTTCAGGAATCCAAGGGTTTCCAGGTCCATGAACTCCGCCCAGCTTTCCACTCCCAAGGGCAATCCTGGTCCCAGATCCACTCTTGGCATGGGATGATGTCCCTCGCTGAAACGAAGCGCAATCCCAGCCCTGCGTAGCGCTCTTAGCAGGACATTACCCATCTCCAGATGTCCCAGAAATCTTGCCTGTCCTGTCTTGGCATAGCGTACACGAAATCTCTTGAGCACATCGCGCCCCTTGACACGATGATAAGCTCCTGAAAACATTCCCATTCCGGGGAAAATGGTCCCATCCGAGGCCTCGGCAGCCAGAACCGGGCGAATTCTGGCATCACACACACCACATCCGTGGCATGTTCCGCTCCTGCAGTCCGAGGTGAACTCTCCCCTCATGGCCTTTTTGTATTCCTCTAGCAAGAACTCCTGGGAGACGCCCACATCCAGATGGCTCCAGGGAAGAGGTTTGTCCAGGGGAAGCTTCCTGCCAACGTAATCCTCCAGTGGGATCCCGCTGCGCCTGAAGGCCTCCTCCCACAGATCATAGCGCAGGTATTCACTCCAGCCGTCTAGCTTGCAACCCATTTCATGGGCCATCAAGAGCACTTGCGCCAGTCTTCTGTCCCCTCTGGAAAAAGCACCTTCCAGCTGGCTCAATCTGGCCTCCTGCCATTTCACCTGGATGCCCTTTCTGCGTAGTGCCTTGCGAAGCCATCCCAGTCGTGTGATGGTTTCCTCCAAGGAGATCTGTGTAGCCCATTGCAATGGAGTATGAGGTTTTGGCACAAATGTGGAGATGCCCACGGCAAGCCTTGCCCTTTTTTTGAAGCGGCCTGCCACCTCCAATATCTTTGTGCACATCTGCACGATCCCTTCCAGGTCATCCATGGTTTCCGTGGGCAGGCCCACCATGAAATAGAGTTTCAAGGAAACCCAACCCTTGGAGAAGACCCTGCTGACCGTGTCCAAGACCTCCTCTTGGCTCAGATCCTTGTTGATGACCCTGCGAAGCCTCTCTGTGCCTGCTTCTGGAGCTATGGTTATGCCTGTCTTGCGCACCTCCCTTACCATTGCGAGCACTTGGTCCGATAGGCTCCCAACCCTCAGGGACGGGAAGGAAAGGGCAACCCTCTCGGGCACATATCTGGCAGAGAGATCTGATACGATTTGGGTCAGAGAGCTGTGGTCCCCGGAGCTTAGGGAGAGTAGGGAGAGTTCCTCATACCCACTGGCGCTTATGGCCCTTTGAGCCAGTTCCAAGACCCTTCTGGAACCTCTTTCCCTGACAGGTCTGTAAGTGAATCCAGCCTGGCAAAAACGGCATCCTCTGGTGCAGCCTCTGGCTATTTCCACACAGGCCCGATCATGTACAACCTCAGTGTAGGGCACAATGGTATCCCCCTTGACCGGACTGCTGTCCAGATCCAGAACCACCCGTCGAACAACCCTTTTCAAGGCAGGTGCCTGGGTCTTGAGAGAACTCACAGAGCCATCCTCAGCATACTCCACATGGAAAAAACCAGGCACATACACCCCGCTTATGCCTGCCAGCCCTTCTAGTATGCGCTCCTTGGACCAACCCGACCCACGTGCCTGCAGCAGAAGGTCCACCACTTCCTGCACCACCTCTTCCCCATCTCCCAACACAAAGGCGTCCAAAAAAGGCGCAATGGGCTCCGGATTCACGCAGCAGGTGCCCCCTGCGATAACCAGGGGAAAGGGCTCAACCCTCTGCTCAGAAAACAGCTTGATCCCCCCCAACCTGAGTATGTGCAGCACATTGCTGTAGCCCATCTCATAAGGAATGGAAAACCCTATGACATGGAAATCATGAAGGGGTAATCGAGACTCCAGGGACAGAAGAGGAATCCCTCTGAGACCCATCTGTTCTTCCATGTCAGGCCAGGGCACAAAGAACCGCTCTGCAGCCACCTCCTCCCTGGCATTGAGAATCCCGTACATGAGTCTGAAGCCCAGGTGGGACATTCCGATCTCGTATGTGTCTGGGAAGGCCAAGGCAAAGCGCAAAGGAATCCTGGCCAGATCCTTCCTGACAGAGCCCACCTCACCCCCAAGGTATCGACTGGGCCTGCTGACCATGGGTAGCAGCTTTTCCAACTCACCAAACCATGTATTGCCCATTTTGGCTCACTCGAATTGCGAGAAAAAAAAGCCCGAGGAATACCTCGGGCCCAAACCAAAGATTACCCAGATCATTCCTCTTCTTCTGCTTCCCCTTCCTCTGCCAGGATCTCGTGAAATCCATCCTCGGGCAGACTTCCCACCTCTGTCAGATCGCTCAGGGATCCCCTCTGGGTGAACTCCCCGATACCCACTTCCTCAATGGCAGTATCCAACATGATCTCTTCTTCGCGAGGCTCGGAAACGGGCCTCTGGGGCTCTGGCGGCTTAGTGGGATCCAGATAAGGCTTGACCTTCTTTGATGCAATCTCTCTGAGAGCTATCACACTGGGACGGTTCTTGGCCTGGACAAGGGGTTTGGAGCCTTCCATCAGCTGTCTTGTTCTTTTGACAGCCGCCTGCACCAAAAGAAAACGATTCTCCACATGATCCACGCAATCCTCTATTGTCACGCGGGCCATACAAGCACCTCTTGTGATTAGGTATTACAATCCGCTCAGTATTATAGATCCTGAGCCCCTCAAAGGTCAAACATTTTGCCTGTGCGGACACTCACACAAGCCAGACCACCTTCATGAATTCAAGCTCCGGAAAGAATCCCAGCCTCCTTGGGGAAACTCAGAGATGACCCCCTGCCTGTTCAAAAGAAGAATCCGAGGATCTTCGGTGGTCTCACCTATGCGCCATATGGGCCTACGGAATCTCTCCTCAAAGGCCGACTCCATCTCTGCTGCTTTTGCAGCAGGCACCGTAAGCAAAAGGCAGTAATCCTCTCCGCCTGCCAGGGCCAGGGACACTGGATTCAACCCCAGCTCCAGGGCGTAATGCCTTAATTCCTTGGAAATAGGAATGGCCTCCTCCTTTACAATGGCCCCCACCCCGCTTCTCTTGCAGATATGACGAAGATCCGATGCCAGCCCGTCACTCAAATCCATCATGGCCCTGGGAAATCCTCTTTCGGCCAGGAATCTCCCTTCACACACATGGGGCCTGGGGTCCAGGTGTGCTCTCACAAGAGGACTACCTTCCCCCTGGGACCCAGCACTGCCTCTTAGAAGCAGGTCCAAACCAGCCCCTGCATCCCCCAGGGTGCCGGTCACGTAAATGAGATCTCCTGGTTGGGCACCTGATCTAAAAACCACCAAGTCTTTTCTGGCACAGCCAGTGAGGGCAATGCTTATGACCAAAGGACCATGGGACCTGGTGGTATCCCCCCCCAAGATGTTGACCCTATGCTCCTGTCCCATCTCCCTCAAACCCTCGTATAGATCCTCCAGGTTTTCCAGGGTGAGCCTCTGTGGCACTGCCAAACACACATAGGCATCCAACGGTTCGGCTCCCATGGCGGCCATATCGCTTAGGTTTACGGCCAGGCTCTTTCGTCCCAGGAGCCTGAAACTGGTAGTCTCCAAGGTGAAATGGACCCCTTCCACCAGCATGTCCGTTGTAATGAGCAGCACCATTCCGGCTCGGGGCTCGAACACAGAGGCGTCATCTCCTACTGCCTGTATGACCCCTTCTGGTCTAAAGATGACTTGCCGAGTCACTCTTTCTATGAAGCCGAACTCGCCTATTTCCGAAAGATTGGTGCTCATCTGGTTTCATTTCCCAAGTTTCATCATGGCCTCTGCTATCAAACGGGCAGCTTTTTGCAAGAGCCGGCTCTTAGCAGCCACCAACTCCTCGTAGAGCCTGCTGGTGGTGGGCTCAATCATGTCCAACTCTCCCTCTGCAAGAGGCTTTTTGGGATCTGCCCCATAGATGACCCAATGGGCCAGGAATTCCACCTTTTGGCCTGGGCTGGCTTCCAAGCGTTTCACCCTCAGGCTCACCTGATGATCCACTCCTGCAAAGGATTTCCATGGGAAATACTCCACCCTTTGAACACAGACATGCCTGGCTATCTCCTCTGCCACTACCCTGGCTATGCCCTGGGCAAGAGGCTCTCCCCACTGGTCAAATTCCAAAGGCTGTATCTCGTTGGGGCTGAGGCGAACCACTATTTGGGGCCTATCCAAGTAGGCCGGAATCTCCACAGGGCCCACCCCCAGGATGATGCAGGAGTTGGATCTGTGCCGAGAGCCGGGCCCGGGAGATGAATCCAGCACATAAAACCGGGTGGGAGCTGTAACCGAGCAAGCGGCAACAGTGAGCATCAAGGCTGCTACAAGCAACACCATGTGAGTTCTCATGGAATCATCTCCCTTTGGGCGATCCCTTACCATGTATCAGAGCTTCAGGATGCCTGCCCAGATAATCGGCCAGAACCCTCACGGATCTTGCGGCCAGAGCCATCTCTTCCATGGCTGCTGTGAGCCTCTGGACCAAAGGGGAGTTCTCCTCGGTGAGCCTCTCCACGGAGCCCAGAGTCTTCTTGGCCTGATCAACAGCCATGTCAGTGGTCTCCAAACTTTTCCCCAAGGCCTTGGAAATGGCCGTCACGTTTGCCTCCATCTCCTGAGCCAGACTTGCGAAACTCCGTATGGTCTCTTGGAGTGACCCGCTTGTGCGAAGAAGCTGTGCATCAGCACTCTTGGCAAGCTTTCCATAGTCCCTTATGGTCTCTTCCAGGACAGAGGCCAAGGGTCCCACCTGTTCGTTAAGATTACTGGCCAGTTCAGCCAGCCTCTGTAGAGCCTTTTCCATGGAACTGAGACTGCCTTTCAGCTCAGGAGAGTTGATTAGGGCCTCTATTCCGTCCACGCTGCGAACTATCTTATTGACCATCTCTTCCAGAGGGAGGTCTTCCAGCTTCCTGGCCAGCTGCTGCATGACCGTGGGCACAGTAGGAATCTCAGGAAGTGTGCCATCACCTCTGAACTCAGCAGGCTTTTCAGGAAGAAAATCCAGGCTTATCATCAACTGCCCTGTAACATAGCTCTGAGTCACCAGTTGAGCTCTTAGGCCCTTTTCCACAAGCTTCTGGAACTGTTCCTGGGGAGCCCAGGCCTTTCCTACTCCAGTGACTCTGTGAGGCTGCAGTTCAACCACAACCGGAATCCTAAAAGATGAATCATTGGGATCAAAAACAAGTTGTATGTCCTTCACAGAGCCAATCTTGACCCCCCTGAAAACAACCGGGGCTCCCTCATTGAGCCCGCTTACCGAGCCCTCAAAGAACATGACGAAGTCTTGGAATCGGCCAAAAAGCTTGCCAGAACCAAAGACTCCCACACCAATCACGATCAGTACCAGGGCTCCAAGCACGAAGCCGCCTATGGCGGTCCTGCTCACATCCCTGCTCATCTTACCCCCTTCCTGTTGCCCCCAATGGGTGCCTTCTGAGGCCTTGGCTTTCCAACACCTCTGGGGCGCAGATGCCCCTGACCAGATCACACCTCAAGGCCCATGCCATCGGCTCAAAAAAACCCATTTCCCATCCAGTCATGGGCTCTACCCAACAGCAAGAAACAAGCCCCCTGGGGCCTCAGGCCATCAGCCGCAACCCTAGCCTGGAGAATAACCAGGGCCCCCTGGATTCGGCAAGGAGGAGCCCCTTGTCAGAAACTCCTTTACCCTTGGGTCAGGGCAAGTGGCCAAGAGCTGCTTGGGATGGCCCTGGGCTATCATGGTCCTGGCTTCAGAGTCCAGGAAAATGGAATTATCCGCCAGGGTGAATATGCTGGCCAACTCGTGGGTCACCACCAGGATGCTGGCTCCAAGGCTATCTCGGAGCTCCAATATGAGCTCATCCAGGCGTCTGGCGCTCACTGGGTCCAGGCCGGCCGAGGGCTCGTCAAAGAAAAGCACTTCCGGATCCAGGGCCATGGCACGGGCCAGGCCTGCCCGCTTGCGCATTCCCCCACTGATCTCCGAGGGGTAATAATCCTCAAATCCTGCCAAACCCACAAGAGCCAGTTTCAGGGACACCAGTTCCTTGATCTGCCCTTCTTCCAGCTGGGTGAACTCCTTGAGGGGCAGGGCTACGTTCTCGGCAATGGTCATGGAACTCCAAAGGGCCCCGCTCTGGTACAGTATGCCTATACGGCTCAGAATCCTCTGCCTGGTAGCCTCATCCGCAGCCCATAGGTCTTCTCCCCAGTAGAGCACCTTTCCTGCTGCAGGGGCCTGGAGCCCCACCATATGCCTAAGAAGTGTGCTCTTGCCGCAACCGCTCCCTCCCATGACCACCAGGATTTCCCCCTTGTTAACCTGGAAATTCAGGTCTTTTTGCACCACCTGGTCTCCATAGGCCATTGTCAGATCCTTCACCTGCACCACAGGCTCTCCCATGGCCTCAAATCCCCAAGATTTCACAAAGGTAGGTAATGACGGCCGTGGCCACTATGATGGCCACTATCCCGTTTACAACAGCCGATGTGGCAGCCTCCCCTACGCCCGAGGCACTTCTGCTGGAGCGCATTCCCTGGAGGCAGCCTGTGAAGGCCACCAACACTCCGAAGACAAAACTGTGAAAAAGCCCTATCCAAAAATATGTCAACTTGACCGACTCCTGAGTCACACGCAGATATTCCTGAACATTTAGATCCAGCATCAGCAGGCCCACGGTCATTCCACCCAGAACCCCCATGAGGTCAGAATAGGCGCAAAGAAGAGGCATCATCAAGCTCAGGCCCAGCACCCTGGGAAGCACCAGAAACTCCATGGGGGAAATCCCAAGGGTCCTCAGGGCATCGATCTCCTCATTGACCTGCATGGTCCCCAACTCTGCTGCGAAGGCAGCACCAGTCCTGCCGGCCATGATGATTCCGGTCATGATAGCCCCAAGCACCCTTACCATTCCTATTCCCACCAGGGCTGCCACAAAAATCTGAGCCCCAAACATTCTAAGCTGCACTGCTCCCACAAAGGCCAGGATCAGCCCTACCAGAAAGCTGATGAGGGAGACTATGGGAAGAGCCTGTACACCACAGCGTTGCATTACCAAAAGCAGATCTGAGGAGCGGAACCTGGCTTTTCCTCTGGCCAACTTCTCGGTGGCAATTGTCAGGTCTCCCAAAAAACCCATGGCATCTCGAGCCCCATTCCACATCAAGAAAGCCTTGTCACCCACCCTGGATAACAGCGATTCACGAATCTTCTCTTTGCTGGGCTGCTTCCTTTCCGGCACCGCAGTTGCCAGCCTCAGCAGTCTTCTCACTCCCTGGGGAAGTCCATCCAGATCTACCACCAGGTTTCTGCTCTCAAGCACTTCTTGCAGTTTGCGCAAAAAGGCAATCAGGGAGCTATCCCAGGCCACCAACTCGCTGCAATCGAAGAGCAACCTTACGGATTCCCCCTGAATCTCGCGTAAACTGCCTGCCACAGACTGCACAGAAGGGCTCGGCTGCCCCAGCTTCCAGCGGCCTTTGAGGTGAACCACCCAAGTCCCCTTCTCTGCATTGGAGATCTTTGCTTCGGCCATGTTTCCCAAGCTTTCCATGGTCCAACCCTAGTTAGATTTCAAGGTGCTCTCAAGGGTCGTGATCCGGAGTTTCTCCTCACGTTCAACGAGGAAATACACCAGGTCTTGCCCTGTGGGGGATCAGGGCGATGCTACTTTTTTGCAAGGGTCACAATGATATTGGTCTTGGCCTTGTCAGTGGCATCTGCCATTATGGATAGCACCTGCTTTGCTTTCTTGAAGTTTACCATGGAGGTGCGCTCCTGGTGCATCTCCATCTCCAGATTCCACCCCTTGCTTTCCATGGCCTTCTTATAAAAGGAGGCTATCTCCTTGGAAGATCCCGAAGCCTCTAAAACAGCATGGGATCCATCACTTGTTTCCATAGCTGTGAGAACCTTGGCCTTGGGATAGAGGGGGAGCACATCCTTCAAGCTCTTGGGAAGCTCCACCTGGGCCACAGAGATGGTGAAGCCGAAAATTGCCAAAAAGACCAAACCGGGCACTGTGTATTTTTTCAAGGTTTCTCTCCTTTCTGGGATGTGAGGCCTTCATCCTGCCCCAGGGTGGATGAGGCCAGCTGAGTTTTTCAGATGCTTGTGGTGAACCCACTCCTTCTGGAAAACACCCCTTTTCCCTAAAAAGCCCAAGACTCGAAACACCTCATTTTGCACGTCCTCCCAACTCCAGCGGCTAACGAAACTGGCCATAATCAGAGGCAGTAAATCACTTCCTGCCACAAATGAAAAGCCCGTTAAAGAAAAAAAAGTAATGACAGTGCGTTTCCATGGCCTTTTTACAAGCCTCCCAAGATGCGGATGACCCATCCCATCCTACTTTGAAGGCCATCTTATCCTCGACACCCTCACAATTTATCTTTCTGATCCTGGCAAAGGGTGGTCAGCAGATCCGCCCCTGGCATGCCGGGGCTGTGGGAGAAAAGCAGCCCAAGCCTTTAACTTTGGACATTAAACTGCTCTGGTCTGGTTCTGAACAGACGCCTTGAATTAAATATCACCGTAAGGCTGCTTGCAAACATGATGGCCGCTGCCAGAGGTGGGTTCAAGAGTCCCACCACAGCCGCTGGTATTGCAGCCGAGTTATAAAACAAGGAAAAAATCAAGTTCTGCAGAACCGTCCTCCTGGCCCGCCTTAGTATGGCCAAGACATCCAGAATCACCCGCGGGTCACTCCTGCTTACCTGGACAGAGGCCACAGGGCTGGGAGGCCCCAGGCCGTTACCTAGGGCTATGCTCAGATGGGCCAAAGACATGGCGGGCGCATCGTTGATCCCGTCTCCTACCACGGCCACTCTTTTGCCTTCTTGGGAGAGTCTCTCCACAAAGGATGCCTTCTCCATGGGTAAAGCGCCCCCCAGGAATCTCTCCAGCCCGAGCTGGTTTGCCACCCAAGAGGTGGTAAGGGGAGAATCCCCCGAGACCAGCCATATTTCCATTTCTTGCTGTTTGAGGGCCGAGACAGCTTCCAAAGCCCCGGGCTTGAGGGAATCACCCAAGACCAGGGCTCCTCGCACCCTGGCCTCCCAGCCTATGAACACCACTGTGAAGCCTTGGGACTCCCTCATGGAAGCCTCCCTTTCTTGTTCCTGGGTCATTTCCAATCCCCACCTGCACATCCAGGCCCTGTTGCCCACACAGATCCTGACTCCATCCAAAAACCCGCAGACCCCCTGCCCAGACTCCTCATGAAATCCCTCCACCTGCTTTGGGTTGATTCCGCATTTTCGGGCATGATCTACCACTTTTCGGGCCAGGAAATGGTTGGAGCAAAGTTCCACGGAGCATGCCTTGGAAAGCAGTACCTGCGGCTTTTCCTGGAAGCAGATCAGCTCCTGCACAGAGAAGACCCCCTGGGTCAGGGTTCCTGTCTTGTCCAGCACAAGGCTCTGGATGCGCCCCCCGCTCTCCAGAACCTCAGGATCCCTGATGCAGATGCCCAGCTTCCTGCCCAGGCCGACGGCTGCCACACGTGCCAGGGGAGTGGCCACTCCAAGGGCGCAGGGACAAGCCACCACCAAAAGCGTAAGTCCTCTCAAAAGGGCATCTTCCAGCCCTCCTCCTTTTCCCCATACCCACGCTGCTGTGGCAACTGCCATAAAGGCCACAAAGACCACGAACCATCTTGAAATACGGTCTGCTGCTCTCTCCCATGCCCAGGGCCTGGAAAGGGCCTCCTCCACCATGGCAGACATGGAGGCCAGCACGCTTTTCTGTCCATCCTCCTTGGCCCTTATTATCATTGAGCCTTTCACAAGAAAAGAACCGGCCAGCACCCCATCTCCCTGGCCGACGCCCACGGGCTTCGACTCCCCGTTGATAACCGAAAGGTCCAAGGTTCCCTCACCTTTTTCCACAAGCCCGTCCACCGGCACCCCTTCTCCCTCCTCCACCAGTACCACATCTCCCTTCTTGATCTGTTCAACCCTTACCCACCGCGGGGAACCTTTTTCCATGAGACGGGCTTTTTGAAAGGCAGCCCCTATGCCTTCCAACCATTGTGTTGCCACCGTACTTCTGGCCCTTTGCTCCAGATATCTTCCCATCAACACTAGCGTGATGAGCATAGATGCTGTGTCAAAATAAAGATGAAGGCCCCCTGAAATAAATTGCATGAGGCTGTAGGAGTAAGCGCTCAGAGCCCCCAGCCCCACCAGGGTTTCCATATTGGGAGAAAGATGACGTAGCGCCAACAGCCCCCTTCTTAGCACTGGAAGCCCGCACCAGAAAAGCACAGGTGTGGAAAGCCCCAAAAGCGGGATGGAAAGATAAAGCACCGATTCTCTAGAGAGTTCCTCCACAAAGCCGAGGTAAAGAGCCCAGGAGATCATCATCACGTGGGCACTCAACAAGGCCGAGACCCCCAGGCGAATCCAGGAACCCTTGTGCTTTCCTGATGCTCCATCTCCTGCTTGGGTGTAGGCCTTGTACCCCAGGGAGGCCATCTTGCTGATTATCTCCTTGGGAGTCACGCGGGAGGGCTGGTACCTTATCCTGGCCGTATCGGAGCCGAACGAGACCTTCACATGCTGTACCCCCTCGGTCTTCTCCAAGACCTTCTCCAAAAGCCAGGCGCAGGCAGGACAACCCATTCCCTGTACACGCAAAGATAGCTCCATGGAATCCGGCAGGTCCGGCACTTCAGAGTCCAAAACCTCTTCATCTTCTTCATGGTGCGGGTTCAAAACTATTCCTGCCCTCAGGCACTCTCTGAAGAGCTCTGTGTTTGTGGGCTCCTGTGGGATCGTCCCGTGGCGGAGGGTCAGGATCTCATAGACGGCTTTGCAGCCCGGGCAGCAAAACCACATCTCCCGAGCTTTCATCAGCCCGGCAATGCGCCGGCGTCCCAAGGGAAGGCCGCACAAAGAGCATCTCTGCTCCAGGGGAAGTTCTTTACCAGATACTGCTGAGTTCAAGCCTAAACTCCTTGGGAATTAAGCAGGGCTTCGCTCTTGGGAAAGACTCGGTTTTCAACGTCTAGCCTGGATTGCAACAGGCAACTCCTCCAAGATTAAACAGGGCCTTGGCCCCTTCATAGAGAAGAACTCCTCCCATCCCCATTACCCCAAAAGCCGCAATTCTGTCCCCTGCGAGTCTTATTTTGTAAGATACTTTCGTGGCCGATACCCCGAAGATAACCAGAGCCGGCACAGTGCCCAGCCCAAAAAGGAACATGATCAAAAAACTCTCCAAGATGCCGCTGGAGGAGGCCCCTTTGACCATCATGCTCCATGGCAGCACACAAGGAAGAAATCCGCTGCCCATCCCGAGAGCGAATCTGCCCCTAATATTCTTGGCGTCTAGCCATCTCGAGATCCATCTGGTGGAACCAAAACCTTCTCGTGCCCTGGCAGGCAAAGGAACCAACACCATCAGGTCCAAGCCCATGAACAACAACAGCGTGCCCCCCAACAAGCTCACACAGGCCCTGAGGTGCCCCATGAAGACCTGCAGATTCACCAGTTGAGCTATTATTCCTGAGACTGCCCCGAGAAGCATGTAGGAACTCAATCTTCCCAGGTGAAACAACAGGTGATGGGAAAAACTGGCCATCAAGCCGCCTGGGTCATCTTTGTCCTTGACTATTTGCAGGGAATAAGCCATTACCAGGGGCCCGCACATACCTACGCAGTGAAGGCTGCCTGCAACTCCTATGAGAAAAGGCCCCAAGAACTCCAGCATTTTTTCTCCCAACAGCCTGTCAGGTATGAATCATGGGGTACGAGATTTGATCCAAGAGGGATTTATCAGTCTGACTTTAAAGAGCCCGAAATTCTGAGATCCACAGCTCTCAAGACACCTGCCATGGCCAACAAGGCATCTTGGTCCCAGAAGGTTCAAGCTGGGTCTATGCCTGGACATGCCGGAGCTATCCTTCTGGGTTTCCCTGGCTGGAAAGGGACCTAATAAAGCGGATAATTGCCCATCTATCCTCCTCGCTTACGGTGTAGCCCAAAGGAGGGCTTCTCCTGGAGCCCCAGGTGATGATCCCAAAGATCTCCCCGTCCGAAAGCGCCTGAATTTCCTTTGATGAAAGGTCAGAGGGAAGAGGATAAAAACTCTGCCCCACTGTTGCCCGGCCGTCCCCCTTGGGGCCGTGGCACATGACACAGTAGAAACCATAGGCCTGCTTGCCCTGCTCTATCCATATAGGTTCATTGCCCAAAGGATTCTTTAGAGATTTGATATCTTGGGCAAGCATAAGCTCCATACCGCCTTGGATTGGAACGGTCCCTGAGGGCATCTGGGGAAGCCCTGACTCGTATGTGCGAAGTGACTCCTGTTCCTTCATGCGGCCGTAATCACATGCCCACAAGCCCAAGCACATGGCTGCCAGAACAAAAGAAATCTTTGCCAGGACCCTTGGGCCTGGAACCTGCCAAGGTGTGTTTTGGGAAGAGATCTTTCCTGCCATGCTCCCAGATCTTCTCTTCAGCGGGTCCATGTTTGTCTCATTGATCAACATGCTGTGGCACAGGCGGTCTTGCCTCACCCGGCCCCACACTGGAATGGGCTGCTTCTCCTGGCACGTCCTTTATCACTCCAAAATCCCAAGGTGCGGGCCCCTTATCTCCCACCAGAAAGAAAAGCAACAAGCCCCACCCAACAAAGAGCAAAGCCATGCCCACCACTATGAACCAACCTCTAAGCCTACCTTTTTCTTTTAGCTGCTCAGATCCCATCTCTAAACCCTCAGCACTTCAAAAAGGCGGGCCAAATATTCCGACTTTTAAGGCATAGCCCAAGGCCCAAAGCACAAATCCCACATAGATGAGCACCAGCAGGACCGGAACCGGCCCCCTTCCGGCCTTGATCCCATCAGGGTAATGTTCCAGATCCTGCTGCCTTTCTTCCTCCCCCCCATGGTAACCCCTGAAGCAAATCCAAAGCACCAGCACTGCCCCAAGCCCCATGAACAGGGCCAGCACCACGTATTGGAAGTCCAAAACAGGAAAAAATCTCATACTTGCTCAGCCTTTTCCTTCGGTCATGGTAAGCCACAAGGCTGCGGCCATGGAAAGCAGAACCAGGCCCCCAACCAGACCAAGAAAGCCCACGGCCCAACGGGCTTTGTGGGAAGATCTGCTCTGGCTGCAAAGCATTTCATCGCGAAGGGGCAGAAATCTGGCTCTTTCCTGTTCCTGGAATTGGCCCGACCTAAGGGCCCAAACAAAGGCCCAGGTTCCCAGCCCTATTCCCATGAGAATAAGAAGCATCCACCCCGCATAGTACATCATGTCACCTTTTCTCAAGGGGCCCCAAGTAAGAGGCGTCTATACCCCTGGGCTCCCCCCCAGCATCGCTCTCTCCTATGAAATAAACAGCCACATAATTGCCCACATCCCAGATCTTCTCCGATTCCAGTTCCCTCTTGAAATACGGCATTGCGGTGCCTGTGATTCCATTCATTATCTGATAGTAGATCAATCCCCCAGAGACGCCTCTTCCCTTCAATATGGTGAAATTCAGGGGCGGGGGATATATATAGGGCTGGGCAGGGCCCATGCCGTCGCCTATGGGGCCATGGCAGCCTATGCAGAAGCCTTGGTAAATCCTCTGCCCCCTGGCAAGGCCCACTTGGCTGGTGGGATAGGGGTTGGGAAGCCTGCGCCAAGGCTCAGGAACGTGGCTGTGAAGCCATTCCACGTTGGCTTCTGGCCCAGCCTCGTAGGCCTTCACAGCCTCCTTTTTCCAGAATCTCTGTCTCTCCATTCTGTGGTCTGCCTGTTGAAAACCCAGCCCCTGTATGTAAGCGGTAAGGGCTCGGATCCTCTGTTCCCCCAAGAACTCCCATGGTGGCATGATGGACTCTGGACGGGTGAACCTGGGATTTATGAAATGAGCCATATGCCAGTCATCAGGATGCTCCCCCCCGGCCTGGGAGAGGTCCGGGCCGGTTCTCTCAGAGCCCAATTGATGAGGCCTGTCCGCCACGTAATCTCCTGCCTTGGCGACCCTTTGGGACCCCAGATCCCAGTCCAGGAAACGCACGTATTGTGTATGGCAATATGAACAGCCGTTTTGGATGTACAGGAGCCTGCCTTGCTCCTCCAGGGAGGTTCTGGGTCTGAATATCTCCGATGGGGCTTCGGTCACCGTCAAACCCGGGAGCACCACGGCCACAAAAAAAACCGATCCAAAAATTATCAAACAACCTCCCAAGATCAAAGAAGGGGTCATCTTCATGCTGAAGCACCTTTTGCCTGGGAAGGAACCGCACCTTCCGTACGTAACATCCTGAAGCTCATGGCTATGTTGTATAGGCCCACCAGAGCCCCGGCCAAGATGAGAACTCCTGAGGCAGCTCTTGCCACCATGTAAACGTGTAGCTGAGGCAGGATCCTGTAGACCGTCTCACCGTTGAGCCAGCCGTGGCCTTGCACCAAACCAGCTGCGGTCAGAATCGTAAAAAAGCCTGTCATGCCCACAAGCACAAACCAGTACTGGACATCTGCCAGCCTCTGGCTGTAAATGGGCCTACCGGTGATCCTAGGGATCATGAAGTACATTGCCCCCAGGGCCGTAAGCCCGGCAAACCCCAGCACCCCCATGTGGGCATGGGCCACAACCCAGTTGGTGAAGTGGGTAACTCTCTGGATGTAGGGAAGCGATTGGAGCGGACCCTGCAAACAGGTCATCAAGTACCAGACTGTGCCGGCAAACACGAATTTGCCCCCGATATCCTCGTGAATTGTCCCCACTCTGCCCTGCATGGTGAGCCAAAGATTTATCAGAACTGTCATCACCGGTATCAACATTCCCACACTGCCCGTGATGGCCACCACCTTAAGCCATGTGGGGGCAGGAGCTTGAACTAAATGGTGGGTGCCTATGTGAGAGTAGAGCAACAGCAGGGACCAGAATCCCACCAGGGACAAGGTGTGGCTGTAAAGGGGCCTCCTGCTTGTTATGGGAATCACGTAATAAGCCACTGCCACGGAAAGGGGAGTGAAGAAAAAACCCAGGATGTTGTGGCCATAAAACCAGGCCAGAATGGCATCGGGTATACCTACTATGGAACCAGTCTGGGGCTCCCAAACAGCATTGCCGAAAAAATAACTGAAAAAAGTAAATATCACTGCCCCAAACACGTACCAGACAGAAACATAGAGCAGATTCTCCTGCCTGGCCATCACGGTCCTCAACATGTTGTAGAAAATAAGGGCCAGGACCAAAAGCACCCCGAGATCCACGGGCCATATGAACTCTGCATACTCCCTGTTTTGGGTGTACCCCAAGGAAAGGGCCACTATTCCCACTGCTATGGCCAAATCCCACAACAGAGCCGAAATGACCCCCAGTTTCTGGCTGTATAGGGGAGCTCTTACGAGTTTGGGCACAAGGAAATGCGCTGCTCCCAAAAGAGCCGAACCCACAAACCCGAACATGACCAAGTTGGTGTGAACCTGCCGAAGTCTACCAAAAACCAGCCAGGAGATGTTCCCAAGCAGATCTGGTGCCACAAGCTCCACTGCGCCTGTGAGACCGGCCAAAGCTCCCAGCACCATCCAAAAAGCAGAGGACAGGAAAAAGATTCTCACTGTACTATGAATTCTTGGGTTCTCCATCTTGATCCCCAAGGAGAGCTTCCTGCACCCCGAGAAAGACTCCTTCTTATCTGTGACAAGCCAGCCAGCAGTCTACCTGGGCTCCCAGGTTCCTGTGGCATCCTATACAAAATCCCATCTTGAAATCCACCCTCTCCAGCCTGTCCCAGCTGGCCACATCCCCGTGGCAAACCTGGCAGTCAATGCCCCAGCGGATATGGGGTTCGTGATTGAAATGAGCATGATCTGGGATGTAGTAAATCCTCACCCATGGCACCGGTACATTGTTTTGGTAATGCCAACGTTCCTTCTGGATCTGCGGATGCTGGGGGATTATGTGATCATGGCAGAAAAAACATTTCTGCATCTCAGGAATCCCGGCCCTAGGGGAACGATCCACAAAAGGATGGCAGAACCTGCAGCTTATCCCCTTTACCCCAGCGTGGACCCTGTGGCTAAAATGAATTGGCTGTTCAACACCGGCGCCCCTTTGGGGAAAAACAAAATACATGTAAAGTGCGGCCCCGACCAAAAGCGCTGCCACCACAATGAGGGAGTAGCCCGTGCCTCTCAGCCTTTCATCCATAGCTAGCCTCGGCGCCAGCTTTCAACCCCGTGCCTTTTGCCCTTTGAAATTCCGGGAACCTGGCCCTGAACACAGGATCCCCTAGGGGTAGCCAGGGAACCCTGGAGAGAAACCAGCTTACACAAAGCCCCACCAGGCCCCCAAAGCCCAGGGAAATCCCTAGCTCTAGGATACCCAGGGGAAGGCTTTCTTTGGAGTTGACAGAAGGTGCCACAAGCAAAAACCTTTCGAACCACATGGCCAGCAGAATCAGCATGGCAAGGGAACCCAGTAACCTCGGCTTCCTTTTCAGCTTTCGACTCAAAAGAGCAACAAAGGGGATGCCAAAGCCACCTATGAGCACGCTCCAGGCCAAAACGTTCCAGGGCCATGTACGCACCCTCAAGATCACATACTTGGTCTCCTCGGGGATATTTCCGTACCATATGACAAGAAACTGAGAGTAAAAGAAGTCCCCTGTGACCAGGCAAAAGGCCAGCAGCAGCTTTCCCAGATCATGGAATTGGGAGGCCTCGATCCTGCCTTGGAATTGCCCGTTTTTCCATAGCATTGCAGAAAGGAGGATCACCCAGGCGATTCCAGTATAAAGGCTCCCCATGAAATAATAGGCCCCAAAAAGGGTGCTGACCCAATGGGGATCCAAAGACATGATGAGATCCCAGGCAAGAAGACTCATTCCCAACCCATAAAGCACTCCCAGCACTGGGGATAGCACAACCTGAATCCTCCATGGGGTCTGCACCTGCTCCCCGGAGCCCACCATCCATTTCAGATCCCCTTTGACCGAGCTGTAAACCAAAACAAGGGCCACCAAGACAATGGATCCCAGCACCAGAGAATCCCTGCCAAAGAGAAAACCTGCACTCAGCCAAAGTTCCTTTCCGTGAACGGGTTCCACGGCCCAGCTGTAGAGATCCTTGTGGCCCAAGTACAGCAACAACAGCAACAACCAAAGCGCCGGTAGAGCCACGGCCGCGGCTTCAGCCAGCCTTTTCAGGGGTCTTGCCCATCCAGCATTGGTCATATTCAGTACGGCCACGAGGGTCACCGAACCTGCACAGACTCCCAGCCAGAATACCAGGTTCACCAGATAGGCCTGCCACGCCCTCTGGCTTTGGCCAGATGACAAGGCCCACAAAAAGCAACTGGATCCCACAGCCAGAGCAATCCAAAGAAAGAGCCTTGGGTTTCCCACCTTTCCCTGAGATGTTATCTGCTTATCATTCACCTAGCGCTCTGACCTCCTCCGCCCCTGCTGCTTCCATTAGTTGTATGACTTGCTGTGGAGCCATTTTCCCGGGCTTCACCAGTAGTCCGAACCTGTCCTGGGAAAATACACTCTGATAATGCGCCGGCAATCGGGTCCTGGGCATGCGGCACAGAAGCCACATGCCCACGAGGGTGGCAAGGAATCCCAGAAGAATGGTCATCTCAAATCCCACCACCACAAGGGGAACAGCAGGAGGAACTGGTTTTGCGCCAGTGACGAACTTCCACTCCAAGAAAGTATATAAAGCCAGAGCCAATCCGCCCATGAGACCTGCCAATCCTCCAAAAAACGTGGCAAAGCGAACCGGGCTCGGTTTGGCGCCCACGGCCTGAAGGATCTCTTCGGAATGGATAGGGCTGTAAACTGTCTGGATCTTGCCACCATGGCTCTTGATGGAGCTTACGGCCTCCAAGAGATCCTCTAGGTACACAAAGATCCCCAGCACTTCCTGATTCATGAACTTCCCCCATGGGGAATGGGCCTGGAAGGTGGACCCAAGGATTCCTTCATCTCGGAAACCGAAACCGTGGGCAAAAACTTGCCAAACAGAAGGAAAAGGAAAAAGAACATGCAGAAGGATCCCACCATAATGCTCAGCTCCACCCAGGAGGGCCTGTAAAGACCCCATGCGTAAGGCACAAACTCGTGAGCCATGGACCCGACTATTATCACAAATCTTTCATACCACATGCCTATGTTGACCAGCACGGCTATGCCCAGAAGCCATGCCAGAGACCTGCGTATGGATCTGAAAAGGTATAGAAGTGGGGCCAGAACATTGCAGATCACCATGATCCAGAACTGGGGAGCATAATCTCCCACGGCCCTCCATATGAAGGTGTCCCACTCGAATATGTTCCCGCTGTACCAAGCCATGAAGTATTCCACCCCGTAGGAATAGCCCACGATGAGACCGGTGAACACGATGGTCTTGGCTATGGACTCCAGGGTATGAAGGGTTATGAGACCCTCGAAGCCAAAGATTCTCCTCAGGGGAATGATCAGCGTAAGCACCATGGCCAGACCCGAGTGGATGGCTCCTGCCACAAAATAGGGCGCAAAAATGGTGCTGTGCCACCCTGGGACTATGGAGAGGGCGAAATCCCAGGAGACCACGCTGTGAACAGAGATGACAAGGGGAGTGGCAAAGGCTGCAAAAAGCAAATAGGCGGTCCCATAGTGTCTCCATTGCTCATGGGTGCCCTGCCAGCCCAAAGAAAGCAGCCCATAGATCTTCTTTCTTAGCCCCTGGCTCCTGTCCCTGGCCGCTGCCAGATCTGGTAACATGCCCGAGTACCAAAACATGCTGCTAACGGTCAGGTATGTGGAGATGGCCAGAAAATCAAAGACCAATGGAGACTGAAAATTGGGCCAGAGATCCCTCTGATTCGGGTAAGGTACTATCCAGTAAAATATCCAAACCCTGCCAAGGTGTATGAAGGGGAAAAGCCCGGCAATCATCACCGCAAATACGGTCATGGCCTCGGCAGCCCTGGCAATGGAGGTCCTCCACCTGGCCCTAAGCAAGTAAAGGATGGCTGATATGAGGGTGCCTGAGTGGGCTATTCCCACCCAGAACACGAAGTTTACCAGGTATATGCCCCAGTTAACCGGATGATTTATGCCCGCAACTCCCATTCCGGTAAGTATCTGATAGCCCCAGCAAGAGGCTCCGTAGAGCAAGCCCAGAAAACAAAATCCTACTGCGGCCCAGTAAAGCCTGCCCGGCTTTCCCATGGCCCCTAGTACCAGGTCCTGAACCCTTGCGTAAGTCAGAGCTTCACCTTGTGTCTGATTCCCCTTGGAGCTCATATGGCCTTGATCACCCTTTCCAGGTAGATCACAGCAGGCTTGGTATTGAGATGTCCCAATACCTGATAAGCCCTCACATCCTTTACGAGTCTGTGCACTCGAGCATCTTTGTCCATGAGATTCCCGAAGATCAGAGCCCCGGTAGGACATGTCTGCACGCAAGCCGGAATAACTTCCCCGTCCCTGACTCCCCTGGACTCTCTCCTGGCCTTATCCTTGGCCTCCACTATCCTTTGAACGCAGAAGGAACACTTCTCCATCACTCCCTTTTGCCGAACCGTGACATCCGGATTCAACTGGTAATTGAGAGGCTCGGGCCTGGTGAAGGTGAACCAGTTGAATCTCCTGACCTTATAAGGACAGTTCTGTGAGCAGAACCGAGTACCTATGCACCTGTTGTAGATCTGGTTGTTGAGCCCTTCGGGACTGTGATGTGGAGCATAGACAGGGCATACGGACTCGCAAGGGGCCGCATCGCAATGCTGACAGAGCATGGGAAGAAACCTAATGAAAGGCCAATTCTCCTCCCAGTAGCGCTCTATCCTCAACCAGTGCATCTCCCTGCCCTCAAGCACCATTTGCCGGCCCACAATGGCCACGTTGTTCTCTGCATTACAGGCCACCACACAGGCCCCACATCCTATACAACGATCCAGATCCACCACCATGGCCCACCGGTAATGGGTGTGTCTGTGGGGCGGGTAAAGATCCTCCTTTGCATCATAGGCCTCCGGCAAAGGCAGCCTAAGTTGCGGTGACTGATTCTGCTTCAATCTTCTCACCCATTGGGCCTCATCCACTGCCCTGGCCAGTCCCCTGTTGTGTTGGCTCAGGCTTCCATCTGTGTTGGCCAGCCTTTGGCTGCGGCCTGTGGACTCCAACCACAAGCCAGAAGCACATACAAGGCCCCCTTTTTCATCAGGCTCCAGGAGAAGCCAGGCATTGCCAAGGACTTCAGCGGCGTACCTGCCCATTTGCCGGTGGCCTTGTCCCATGGGCACAGCCAAAGTACCCACAGCCACTCCTTGGGTAGGATAAGCCGGGACCTCCAGGGCCGCACCCCTTTTTGTCCGAAGCCTTACCATTTCGCCCTTGTGTATGCCCAACCTGGAGGCGTCTGACTCGTGGATCTCCACCCAGCACCCCCATGTGATCTGGGTCACGGGATCCGCAAGTTCCTGAAGCCAGGGCCTGTTGGCTGCCCTTCCGTCCAAGAACTGGATCGTTGGGTAAACGATCAAATGGAAGGGTTTTTCCCTTTCACCTCCAGGCCTTGATAAACCAATGTCCAAAGCCCTGGCAACCACCTGCCCGAGGCCAGGCTCTCTGTTGTTTTTCTCCCCAACCTCCCATATCCCACCTCTTGCCAGGCTCTCCACCCACCAGGAGGCAAAGGGCTTTTCCTCACCCTTGGAGGCATGGATCTGAGCCCATTTTTTCTTGAGATATTCCTCAAAAGATTCTTCCCTAAATACCTCGTTTCCCTTTAGTTTCTTCCCCAGACTCAACAAGATGTCTCCCAAGCTCTTGGTTTCAAACAGGCTTCCCATGACTGGCTGCACAAGCCCCCTTACCCCAGGGCAGGCTTCCCAGTCACCCCAGGACTCCAGGGAAGTGCTGGCAGGCAGGATCAAACTAGCGGCTGAGTTTGTCTCGTCATGATAAGGCGTGAAGCTCACCACTCGAAGCTTGCCTTCCAAAACAGCCTCCTCCAGGCCCCATTCCACGGGCAGGGAGAAGGCAGGATTTGCCCCATAGACAATAAGTATCTCAACTTCTCCTGTGTTTATCTTTTGAACCAGCGATTGCATCTGGCTAAGGCTGCTGGTTTTCCCCAAGGACCAAGCTCTGCCCAGGTCCAAGGTCTTAAGGCTCTCGGGTTTCAAAGAGCTTAGAAGGTGGGCCAGCAAGGCTGTTTCCTCAGCACAGGGGTCAACACACTCCAGTCCTGAAGGCAAAGCCAAGGGGCTTTTGGCCCCAGCCCAAAGCTCGGCCAGGCGAAGGATCTCCCGAGGTTCCACCACTGCCTCTTGGCAGATACGCTCCAAGCTCCATTCATTCCCCATAGAGTCAAGCAGGCTGGTGGCAGGGTGAGCCCCTGGCAGAAGACCTTTTTGTCTGAGAGCCAACAGAATTCCCAGGGCCACCAGTCTTTGGGCGCTGGGTTTCACAGGAATCCATAAATCCGCACAGGCCGCGGTCTGGGAAAGCCTTGGGCCCACGTACACGAAAAGCCCCCTGGATGCCCCTTCCCCTGCTCTGAAAGAGGCAAACTGCCGCGCGTACTGCACCGGAGATATCCAAGTGCCAAGGAAATCGGCCCCAAAGGAGATTATTAAATCGGCCCTTTGCATATGGTACGAAGGGATCCCTTCCAGCCCGAAGATCCTGGCCGTAGCTTTCTTCAAGGGTTCATAGGATAGGGGCTCATACATGAGGTGTCCGCCTAGGCCCAGCTTCTCTGTCCACTCACCGGCCAGATCCAGCAGGCTGCCTGTGAGAAGCCCGCTCAAGAGCACCACCTTCTCCCCCCTTCCCTTTTTGGTTAGCTCCAGGAGCCACTCTACCAGAACCCTTTCTGCCTCTTCCCAGCCCAGGGGAGCCAAGACCCCATGCTTTGTTCTTATGCCCGGAGTTCTTATGCGATCTGGATCATAAAGACCTTGAACAGCAGCCTGCCCTCTGGCACACAGTGCCCCTGCGTTCACCGGATGCTGGGGATTGCCCTCCAGCTTCACCACCCTGCCGTCTCTGTTTCTGGCAAGGACTCCGCAGCCAGCTGCACACTCCATGCACGTGGTGGCATACCATACGGCCTTTCCAGGTATCACGTCTTTTGGAGGGAAAATATATGGAATGAGCTTGAGTCCCGAGTCTGGAGAACAGCCCGAGGCGGCTGCGCTTCCTGCCAGGCCCACCATCTTGAGGAAGTCGCGGCGACGAAAAGAGGCCATGTTTTCCTTATCTCTACCTTGATGGTGCCAATTATACCAGCCCATCTTGTGGGCTGCCAACCCACTACAAGCAGATCATGCCATTGGGTCCAGAAAGTTGATCCTCCAATATTCATCTGGTATAAGTGGATAAAACAAAAAGGCATGGCCCGGCAGGTTCAGATGATTCATCGTATAGAGATCGGATTCCAAGAAAATGTGACAGACGCCCTGGGCGAGAAGATAAGAATAAGGGTGGAAAAGCATCTTGGGATCAAGCTGAAGCGCGTGAAGACCATAGACGTTTTTACCCTGGAAGGCGAGATCTCAGAAAAAGAAGCCCATGATATAGCAATGCTACTTTTCACAGATCCCGTGACTCAAAGCTATTGCTTGAATAAGCCCCTTGCCAGGGACTTTGACTGGCTAGTGGAGGTGGGTTTCCTGCCTGGCGTAACAGACAACGTGGGCAGGACCGCCAGGGAGACTGTGGAGACCTTTCTTGGAAGAAGCCTTGGGAATCCCTCAGGCATATACACCTCCAAACAGTATCTTATGGAGGGGATTCTCACCAGGGAGCAGGTGGAGCAAATAACAACCGGGCTTCTGGCCAACACCCTTGTCCAGCGCTTTCACATCAGGAGCAGGCAAGATTGGTTGAGAGGCGAGAGGATCCAGGCAAGGGTGCCCCGTGTGACCCAGCTGGGTCAACCCAAGGTGGAGGAAATAGACCTGGAGATCCCAGATCAAGACTTGCTGGAGCTGAGCCAGAGGCGGGTCCTAGTCCTGGATCTCCAAGAGATGCAGACCATAAGGGACTACCTGCGCAAAGCCCAGGTGCTGGAGGCCCGGCGTAAGGTTTCCCTGGGGCCCATGATCACGGATGTGGAGTTGGAGGCCCTGGCCCAGACCTGGTCCGAGCATTGTAAGCACAAGATCTTCAATGCCAGAATTCGTTATGAGGATGAAACGGGCAAGACCCAGCTCATAGACAGCCTTTTTGAAACCTTTGTGAAAGGAGCCACCAAAGAGGTCAGGAGAGCCTTGGGGGACAGGGATTGGTGTCTGTCGGTCTTCTCGGACAACGCAGGCGTCATCAGCTTCAACAGAGACTGGAGTCTGGTCTTCAAGGTGGAGACCCACAACACTCCCTCGGCTTTGGAGCCCTATGGAGGGGCCCTCACAGGGATAGTAGGTGTTAACAGGGATCCCTTTGGCACCGGAAAGGGTGCCAGACTCATTTTCAACACAGATGTCTTTTGTTTTGCGCCGCCGGATTATTCAAAGCCTTTGCCTCCGAGGCTTCTTCATCCAAGAAGAATCTTCGAGGGGGTCCGTGAAGGGGTGGAGCACGGAGGCAACAAGAGCGGGATCCCCACACTCAACGGTTCCATAGTCTTTGATGAGCGTTACCTGGGAAAGCCCTTGGTGTACTGTGGCACAGCCGGAATCCTTCCAGCCAGCATCGGGGGAGAACCAGGCCACATAAAAGCAGCCAAACCCGGGGACCTCATAGTCATGACAGGTGGCCGTATCGGCAAGGATGGAATACACGGGGCCACCTTCTCCAGCGAGGAGCTTCACGAGGGCAGCCCCGTGACGGCCGTGCAGATAGGAGATCCCATAACCCAGAAGAAGATGACGGATTTCCTCCTTCTGGCCAGGGACCAGGGGCTTTACAACGCCATTACGGATAACGGAGCCGGAGGACTATCATCCTCTGTGGGGGAAATGGCCAGGGATCCGGGTGGCTGTGAGCTGCATCTGGAGAGAGCCCCCCTGAAATATCAGGGCTTGGCCCCATGGGAGATCCTCATATCCGAGGCCCAGGAACGCATGACCCTGGCCGTGGCTCCGGAAAAAATAGAAAGATTCCTGGAGCTGGCCAGGCGCATGGGCGTAGAGGCGACTGTGCTGGGCAGATTCACGGATTCAGGCTTCTTCCACGTGCTCTATGGCGGAAAGACCGTGGCTTACTTGCACATGGATTTCTTGCACGAAGGAGTGCCCAGGATGGAGCTGGAAGCCCGCTGGAGTCCCCCAGTGCATGAGGAGCCTTCTTTTCCCTGCCCGGAGAATCTCACAGGAGAGCTTTTGGGTTTGCTGGGACGCCTGAACATATGCAGCAAACAGACAGTGGTGCGCCAATACGATCACGAGGTCCAGGCCGGAACCGTGGTAAAGCCCATCACAGGCGCCATGGACGACGGACCCAGCGATGCTGCGGTCTTCAGGCCTCTGCTTGACAGCCTGGAGGGTGTTGTTGTGGCCCACGGGATCTGCCCCAGATACAGTGACATCGACACCCATGCCATGATGGGCTGCGCGGTGGACGAGGCCCTGAGAAATTATCTCTGTGTGGGGGGTGCGCTGGAGAGGCTGGGAGGCCTGGACAACTTCTGCTGGCCTGATCCTGTGGAATCGGATAAGACTCCTGACGGCCGTTACAAGCTGGCCCAACTGGTAAGGGCCAATCAAGCCTTGTACGAATCCTGCGTGGCCTACGGGATACCCCTGATATCCGGCAAAGACAGCATGAAGAATGATTACAAGGTAGGGGATCTGAAAATAAGCATCCCACCCACGGTTTTGTTCTCTCTCATAGGCAAGATTCCTGACGTGTGCCAAGCAGTGACCATGGATGTCAAAAGACCTGGAGACCTAGTATATGTGCTGGGGCTTACCAGGCAGGAGTTGGGGGGCTCGGAGTACTATGCCATGCATGGATTTGTAGGCAACTCGGTCCCACGGGCCAGGCCCCAGGAGTTCATCCTCTATTACACCTCCCTGGAGAGGGCCATGAGAAAAAGGCTTGTGGCCTCCTGTCATGACTGCTCAGACGGAGGCTTGGGGGTGGCCATTGCCGAGACTGCCTTTGCGGGAGGCTTCGGACTGAGGCTTCAGCTCTCCAGGGTTCCGGCCCAAGGGGTACTGAGGGATGATCACCTATTGTTTTCCGAGTCCCAGGGCAGGTTCGTCCTGACTGTTCATCCCGAGAATGCAAGAGAGTTCGAAAAGATCATGTGCAATGCTCCCCTTGCCTTGGTGGGAGAGGTAAGTTCAGGCCCGGAGCTGGTCATTGAAGGTCTGGATGGCCGAGAGGTGATAAGGGCCTCCATAATGCAGCTCAAGGAGGCATGGATCACTCCTTTGGCCGGATTTTGAGTTCAACGGAGACAAAAAAGGAATGATTCCTAAATCTTTCTTGGGATTGATCTTGAAATTGCTGCTGGCCGCGTGGCTTGTGGTAGAGGCCTGTTGGGCAGGCTCTGTCATTTACCAGTGGAGGGATGAGCAAGGAAGATTGCATTTCACAGACAATCCTTCGGCCGTACCTGTCCAGTACTGGAGCCAGATATCCCAGGGCTCTCGTTTTTCAGAAGCAGCCACCCCCAGCCATGGACCAGCCACCCGGGTGGTGGTGGGAAGTGGGCAAAGAGCAATTCAGGTGCCTGTTTCAGTGAACCGCGCCTGGACTTTTCTGGCCTATTTGGACACAGGCGCAACGTACTGCCAGATCACAGGAGAAGACGCCACAATGCTGGGCATCTCTGTGGAGTCGCAACCCAGGGTGCGGGTTACCATGGCAGACGGAAGATCCCTGGAGGCTCCAGTGGTGACACTTGATTCCATAAGAATCGGCTCTGTGGAGCTCAGGGATGTGGAGGCCCTTGTGGGGGATCTTAGACTCCTGGGCCTCAATGCATTGAGACACCTTCGAGTAACAGTAGACCTTCCCAACGGAGAAGTGGTGTTGGAGGCTCAAAAAAGATGATCCTTCAAGAGTCCTTATCTGATCCGACGGGTCTGTTCTCCTTGCGCCGATCCACGGCGCAGACATCCTGGGACATTCATGTGCGGATCCCCAACTTAGGCAGTATCCATTTTTGCAGGGCGAACCACCCGGCCAGAATTACCATTAACCAGATCCACTCAGACATGTTTTCTCCATTTCTTAAGAATCTTTATGCCATCAGTATACAGCCAAGGACAAGATAGACAACCTCTACATGGCCCTCTAAGGATGGCCCTAGATGAGAGGCTGCGCATGATGGTCTTGCGGGAAGGGCTCTGATACAAGCTAGGATGTGAATGTTCCAGGCCGCATCCATCAATGATGGGAGGTTTGCCAGGGTGCAGGTGTGCAGCAGAAGGCTCAAGGCTCAGAACAACTTGCTTTCCAGAAGAAATGCCTTCTTAGAGCGGACCGTGAACCGCCTCGGGGGTGGGCTTCCACAGATGCTCAAGCGCAGGGGCCTCATATTGCAAAGGACAGTAGGTCCCCAGCGTCTGTTGGTCCACCGTGGAATGTCCCCTAGGGCCAAAGAGGAGTTCTACAGGCTCATGCACAGGTATTCCTTCAGACTCTGGCTTAGGGACGTGATAAGGCTTAGGGAAGGAAATGATCTGGAGGCCATCTGTTCTTACTGCTCGGCTTCTTCCTGCAGAGAATATATGGAGATCCTATCCCGAATGGGCATGGTGCAAATACAACCTGGGGGAGCCTGGAGGCTTTTGAGACCAGGCGTCACAAGCTTTGGGGAAACCTTGGAGTGGTTTGTGGCTGAGATTTTTCGCAGGGAGTTTTGTGCCCAGGTGATCCACGGGGTTTCCCTCAGGAGTCCCCCACCTGGGGGGGACTTCGATGTGCTGGCTGCAGTGGAGGGTTTTCTGGTTTACGTGGAATGCAAGAGCTCTCCACCGAGGGGCATAGAAGCAGAAGAAATGGCTGGTTTTCTAGGCAGATGCCATGTGCTGGCCCCGAACCTGGCTCTCTTCTTGGTGGATACTCATCTGCGCATGTTGGACAAGATGGTGCCCATACTGGAGGAACTCCTGGGGGCAGCGGCCCCTGACTCTGGGCTTACCTGCCAGAGAGTTCAGAGGCTGGAAAGGGAAATCTTCCATGTGGAGCATACCCTTTATGTTCTCAACAGCGCAAGGCGCCTGGCAGGAAACCTGCGCTGCTGCCTCATGGATTTTCTCAGGTGCAAGGGCCCTGGAATCTTAAAAACTAGGGAAGCCTTGGGGGCATGGCCTCCAGGCTCACCGGTCCTGGGAAATGACCAGGGCTAAGGGAGGAAACAATGAGAGTTTCGATGGAGGTGGAACTGCAGGCAGCCCTTGGAGCGGCTTCAGCAGCGGCTAGGCTGTGTCGGGCAGTTCAGGAGGAGATGGTTCAGGGGGATTATCTTTCAAAGAAGGATCGAAGCCCTGTCACAGTGGCTGATTTCGGCTCCCAGGCGGTTGTTTGTAAGCTCCTGAGGGAAGCCTTTCCCCATGACCAGATCCTAGCCGAAGAGACCGCCGCAATGCTCATGGAGAGGGAAAACAGAGATCTCCTGCAACGAGTGGCCAGTTTCATCTCAAGGATTTTTCCAGAGGCTCAGCCTGAGAGTGTTTGCCGATGGATCGATTTGGGGGGCAAGAGTGGCTCTGGACGCCACTGGTGCCTGGATCCCATAGACGGCACAAAGGGCTTTCTGCGGCATGACCAGTACGCCATTGCCCTGGCTCTGATCCTGGAAGAAAGGGTGGTCTTGGGAGTTTTGGCCTGCCCGAACTTGTGGCTTGAGCCTGGGCTCATTACGGATTCTAGGGGAGTCTTGTTTTATGCCGTGGAAGGAAACGGGGCTTTCCAGATGTCTCTGGAAGGTACAGGAGCCTTGCCCATAAGAGTGTCCCACTCAGTCCTGGGGGATCCATGCCTGAGGTTCTGTGAAAGCTTCGAATCCGGCCACTCGGATCACGAGGGCCAAGCCCGCCTGGCCAAAGCCCTGGGCATAACCGCTCCTTCCATCCGCATGGACAGCCAAGCCAAGTATGGGCTGGTGGCCAGGGGGGAGGCAGATATTTACCTCAGGCTGCCCAATCCCAAGACCCCTCATTACAAGGAAAAGGTATGGGACCACGCTGCTGGCTCCATCATCATTGAAGAGGCAGGGGGAAGGGTTTCGGACATTCATGGAGAGCCGCTCAGATTCGGCTCAGGAGACAAATTGGTTGCCAATGAGGGAGTGGTAGCCACCAACGGGCTGGTGCACCAACGAGTGCTGGAGGCCCTGGCCCAAATGGCTGGCACACTCCCCAGTTCTTCCGGTTTGAGATAGTCTTGGGAAGATTCAGTCCTGAAAATGTTCTTCTCCTATCTCAACGGTAAGGTGGTCAGGGCTTGTAAGCCTTGAGGCCAGACCATGGATCTTGGGAAGTTCATACTGGAAGAAATATCTCATGGTGGCCAGTTTCCCCTGGTAGAAAAAACAGTCAGCCTGGCTGGGCCTTGACAAGAGGCCTTTGCAGGCCCCCATTGCCTGCTTCAACCACTGCCAGGCCACGGCCACTATGCCGAACAGCTCCAGGTACAGGGTGGCATCTGCCAGGAAGACTTCCAGGTCCCCCCTCTGGGCCAGACCCACCAGATGCCTGGTCACATCAGTGAGGGTTTTCACCGCTTCCCGCAGGGCCAGGGTTTGTTCTTCCAGGCTGCTGATGCCTTCAGCCTCGCCAAGGGTCTTTTGTACCTCCTCCAGAAATAGAGCAAAGGCCCTGCCTTGTTTCATGAGCACCTTTCTTCCCAGCAGATCCAGTCCCTGGATCCCGGTTGTGCCTTCGTGGATGGGATGGATTCTGGCATCCCTGTAGAACTGTTCCAGGGGAAACTCCTCGCAGTATCCATAGCCCCCAAGACACTGGAGCCCTGCGCTCACAGAAAGGATCCCCATCTCAGAGGGATAGCTCTTGGCCACTGGCGTCAGAAGATCCAGAAGCAGGAAACTGCGTTCTTTTTCCGTTGGATCCTCCAGCACACGGCACAGGTCTGCCCAAAGCGCGCATTGCATGATGACGCCTAGGGAGCCCTCCACCACTGCCCTTTGAAAGAGCAACATCCTCTTGACATCGGCGTGACGAATTATGGGAATTTGTGGTCTTGTGGGATCCTTGGCCCCTGGAGGTCTTCCCTGGGGCCTTTCCCTGGCGTATTCCAGTGAGGCGTAGTAGGCTGCAGAAGCTATGGCTGCAGCCCCCATGCCCACGTCTATCCTGGCCTCGTTCATCATCTGAAACATATAGGAGAGCCCTTTGTGGGCCTCTCCCACCAGGTAACCCTTGCAATCCTGGTTCTCTCCCAGGCTCAACTGTGTTATGGGTGCTCCCCTGTATCCCAACTTGTGATAGATCTGGGTGACCGTTACGTCATTGGGTACAAGAGATCCGTCGGGATTTGGACGCAGCTTGGGAACCACAAACAAGGATATGCCCTTCACTCCAGGGGGAGCCCCCTTGATCCGGGCCAGCATTAGGTGCACCACGTTTTCCACACCATCATGGTCGCCGGTGGATATGAAGATCTTTTGTCCTTTTATTCTGTAATTTCCCTCAGGGCAAGGCTCGGCCTGGGTGAGAATGTCAGAAAGGGAACTGCCTGCCTGGGGCTCGGTCAGGGCCATGGTACCCTGCCATTGCCCTGAGAACATCTTGGGGATATAGGTCCTTTTTAATTCCTCGCTTCCAAAGGACTCTATCAGGTGAGCGGCCCCTGTGGTGAGAAACGGATAGACACTGGCCGAATAGTTGGCAGCCGAGAAGATGAAACGACAGGCCGAGGTCACAAGAAGGGGAAGCTGCTGGCCGCCCAACTCATAGGGGGCATGGGCTGCTATCCAACCTCCCTCCCCGCACTCCTTCATGATCCTCCTTACCACAGGATGCACCAGCACCCTTCCATCCACCAGCCTGGGAGGGTGCTGATCCATCTCTTTGAGTACTGGTTTCAAGAGCTCCCTGGCCAGCTTCATGGCTGTATCCAGAACCAGATCAAATGTCTCCCGGCCGTGATCCTGGTAGTAGGGATATTGCGTAAGGGATTCGGCATGGAAGATCTCATAAAGGAGAAACCTCAGATTCCTCTCGCTAACAAAACGCTCAGCCATGTCCCCTCCTTCCAGGGAGGTAAATACTATCCTGGGATCTGTTCTTCAAAGCGCACACCTGCCAGCTGATCCCTATCTGGCCACAACGCTTTCAGGAAGTCTTCTGGTCAGTATGTCAACGGCCTCCTCCACCATTTCTTCCAGGACCTGCCTGGCCGGCTTTATCTCCTTTATGAGACCCGAGATCTGACCTGCCAGCCCCCCAACGTACTCGGTCTTGTTGGCCTCTATGAATGCAGCCAGCAAGGCCGAGGAGATCAAAACCTGGGTTGGGAAAGGTAAGGGCTCAAGGCCTGAGTTGTCCCAGAGATCGTGGAACTTGTTGTAGCTGGCCCTGAGAGTCTTGCCTGTATAGGCCCGGCTCACCCTGGTGTCTTCGTCTGTGGAGTCCAATATGCGCTTTTTGTTCACCGGAAGCGCACCACCTTCTTCTGTAGCCAGAAATCGGGTCCCAACCCAGACCCCTACACAGCCCATGGCCAAAGCCGCAGCAACACCTCTGCCGTCCCCAATGCCCCCTGCGGCCAGAACCGGCACCGGATACGCAGCGTCTATGGCCTGGGGCAGAAGTGCCATGGTGCCTATCCGGCCTGTGTGGCCGCCACCCTCATGGCCCTGGGCCACCAGCAGATCCACTCCAGATTGCGCCATTCGTCTGGCGTTCTTGGCATTGCCTGTTATGCCCAAGACCTTCATTCCCCTGGCGTGGGCCTCGCTTACCATGAAGCCGGGATTTCCAAGTCCTGCACAAAACAGCGGTACCTTCTCCTCCAGACACACCTGAACCGCCTCCTGGGGCCTCATGGTAGTGGTGTTCATGCGCACCATGATCTCGGTTTGGGGCAGCCCCAGCTCTTCCCTCACCTTGGCTATCCACTCCTGATGGGGCTTGGGAATGGCCTTGAGCAACACGCTCAGAGGCAACTGCTCTGGCCCTTTCTGCCCTAAGCCCCCTCCCAGATCCAGGTTCTTTGGAAGGAGCAGGTCCACCCCGAAAGGCTTTGGGGTGAGCTTCTTGATCTCCCTGATGGCATCCCTGAGTTCATCCACGGTAAAACCACTTCCGCCTAGAACTCCCAGCCCTCCTGCCTCGGACACTGCCACCACAAGCTCCACAGGAGCACCGGTTTTCTCTCCTATGAGAGTGGGTCCCATACCGGCGCTCAATATGGGGTATTCTATGCCCAGCATTTCACAAAGCTTTGTCTTAAGGACTCTTTTGCCCATGTTCCCTCCTGTGTTGAATTCAGCCCTGATGGGAGTGCCAGGCTCTTTTGAGCGGCATTAGCCGCTTTGATCCCCCAGCCCGGCTAATCATAAAGGCCACAGAGGGCCTATTTGTAAAAGGTCTCTCCTTTTTCAGCCATTTCTACCAATAAAGGACATGGGGTAAAGCGTGCTCCGTGTTCCCTTTGCAGTTCCAGGAGCTTCTGGTAAACATTCTTGAGTCCCCATTTGTCCGCATAGCGCAGGAGGCCGCCACGGTAAGGCGGAAAGCCGGTTCCATATATCATGGCCAGGTCCATGTCCTGAGGTCTGTCACATATGCCCTCCTGGATGATGTAGGCAGCCTCGTTGATTGCCCTTGCCAGCATTCTTTCTATGATCTGATCCCGGCTCATCTGCTTTGGGGCTATACCATGCTCTTTGAGGTACTGTTCCACCACTTGTCTCACCTTGGGGTTGGGCACAGGTTTTTCACCGCTGTAATCATACCAGCCAGCCCCTGTCTTTCGCCCATAACAACCTGTCTTGTATACAAGCTCGTATATGGGGGACATCTTCCATCTCTCCCCGAAGGATCGCTCAAAGTTCCTGCCCACATGGTAGCCTATGTCAATACCTGTCAGATCGCTCAGAGTGGCTGGACCCATGGGCATGCCGAAATCCACCACGGCCTCTTCTATCTCAGCCGGATCCACCCCTTCGGCCACCATGAAGGTGGACTCTCCCATCAAGGCCCCAAGCTGTCTGGACACATAGAAACCAGGACCATCGTTTACAACTATGGGCACCTTCTTTATGGCTCTGGAAAAGGCTACTGAAGTGGCAAGTGTCTGATCCGAGGTCTTCTTGCCGCAGATTATCTCCAGGAGCTGCATCCTTTCGGCCGGGTTGAAGAAGTGCAGTCCTATCATCCTGCCCGGATCCTCCAGCACAGATGCCATTTCTGTGATGGGCAGTGCTGATGTGTTTGTGGCAAAAACAACCTCTTTGCGGCATATTCCCTCCAGTTTTTTCCAGAGTTCCTGCTTAATCTTCATATCCTCCACAACGGCCTCGATGACCAGATCCACGTCCTTCATTTCCTCCAGGGCTGTGGTGCTGACAAGCCTCTCCTGAAGCAGCTTTTCCAGATCCTGCTGTGTCATCTTGCCCTTCTTTATAGGGTAGGAGAAGGTCTTTCTCACGGCCTCTAAGGCCTTTTGCCTTGCCGCATCATTTATTTCCCAAAGAACGGTCTCAAAATTGTTTCTCAAAAGCAGATTCACTATCCCCGATCCCATCACACCCCCGCCCAACATGCCAACCTTCTTTATCCTTGCAGGCTCCAGGCCCTCTATGCGGGGGAGTCGCCCTGCAGCCCGGGTGTTGAGAAAGATCCCTATCAGATTCTTGGCCACTTCAGAAACTGCGCATTCGCAGAAAAGCTCGGCCTCCCTCTTGAGATCCCCCTCGAAATCCTGGCTCAAGCCTTTTTCCATGGCCTCTATGGCCTTGAATGGGGCGATGTATCCCTTGGCCTGTTTGGCGGCCACTGCCTTGGCAAAGTTGAAGATGTTTTGTTTCTGTTCAGGGCTGGGAAGTTTCTCGCTGAGATCTCTGGTTATTCTGGCCTTTTGCTGGAGATCCCCTGAGACAAAGCGTGCTGCAGCCAAAAGGGCCGCATCCAAAAGCCTTGAGGGCTCCACCACTTCGTCTATACAGCCTTTCTGAAGTGCCTCCTCGGCTGAAATGCCCTTTCCTGTGGTTATCATCTGAAGAGCGTCGGGCAGCCCCACAAGCCTGGGAAGCCTCTGGGTACCCCCTGCTCCTGGTATCAGGCCTATCTGTACCTCGGGCTGACCAATCTGCACTCCACTGGCCGCAACCCTGTAGTGACAGGCCATGGCTATTTCGAGGCCTCCTCCCAGGCAGTGGCCGTTTATGGCCGCGATCACAGGCTTGGGACCCTGTTCTATGGCATTCAGGAAGCGGTTGTTCTCCATCACCTTCTGGAACAAGTATTCTTTGTCAGTGACCTTTTGCACCTCTGTTATGTCCGCACCTGCAATGAAGTTCCTTCCTGTGCCTGTCAGGATGAGACATCTTACCTCAGGATCCTGAAATCCTGAGAGGATGGCATCGGCCATTTCCCTGACAAAATGCTCTGAGAGCTGGTTAACGGGAGGATTGTCCAGCCTCAAAACAGCTGTTCCATCTTGAAGCTCCACCTTCACCGTCCTGAAATCGGTTCTCATGTTCTTCCTCCTTGTTTTCGCTTGGCTTCCTCTTCGGCCCTGAGAACTTTCCTCAGAACCTTGCCCACGGCACTCTTGGGCAGCGACTCCCTGAACTCCACCAACTTGGGAACCTTGTAAGCAGCCAGTTTTTCTCTGCAGAAGTCGATTATCTCCTGTTCGGTGGCGGTCTGTCCTGGCCTGAGCACAACAAAGGCCTTTACGGTCTCGCCCCTGTAAGGATCGCTTACTCCCACCGAGACGGCATCCATGATCTTGGGATGCTGGAAGAGCACTTCGTCTATTTCCCTTGGATATATATTGAAACCGCCGGCAATGATCATATCCTTCTTGCGATCCACTATGAAGATGTAATCTTCCTCGTCACGCACTGCCACATCCCCTGTGTAGAGCCATCCGTCCTTGATCTGACCGGCTGTTTCCTCAGGGTTCTCCCAATACTCCTTCATGATCAAGGGGCTTTTTATGATTATTTCTCCTGGCTGTCCCATAGGCACGTCCTCCTTCCCTTCCTCCACATCCACTATTCTCACGTCCGTGTCTGGGAAAGGAATGCCTATGCTCCCAGGTTTCTTGAGCCCGAGTATGGGGTTGGATATTCCCAGGGAGGTGGTCTCGCTCATGCCCCAGCCTTCGCTGAAGTAGATTCCCATGTCCTTGACCTGCTCTATCAGTTCCACGGGCATGGGGGCTGCTCCTGAGTTGAGAAGTTTTAGTCTTCTGGCCAGGTTCAATTCCCCTGCCTTGGGATGGTTCACCAGGGCGTTGATCATGGTGGGGACCGCCGGGAAGAATGTTATCTCAGGGAAGTTGGCCAGCAGCCCCATGAGCTCGTCTATCTGAAACCTGGGCACCAGGATCTGAGTGGCACAATTAAAAAGGGCCCAGTTCATGACAACTATGTTCCCATAGACATGGAAAAAAGGTAGCAGGGCCAAAACATTCCTTCTCTCCGGAGGGGTGTATTGAATTGTGGGTGAACCCCACAGGGCGCACTGAAAGGTGGCTGCCACAAGGTTTGCATGAGTGAGCACAGCTCCCTTGGGAATCCCTGTGGTACCTCCTGTGAACTGTATCATCCCAGGGTCCTCGGGATTCACCTGGACTCGCGGCCTGCGGGTGTCGGTGCAGTTGTCCAGCAGCTCAGAGAAATGATGCCACTTGGGCTCCAACTCCAGGGTCTCCTTGGTGCTCTTTCCCAGTCCCTCGATGAAGTCAGTAACCTTTGTTACTATGACCCTTGGGATGTCCACGCTCTGGCAAAGAGCGCGCACGTTGTGGAGCACCATGTCAAAGGTGAAAAGAGTGCTTACCCCGGTCTTGGAGGTCATGAGTTTTAGTTCCTCTGGGGTGTACATGGGATTCAGGTTCACCACGATGGCACCCAGGGAAAGGGCCGCATAATTGGCAATGAGATACTGGGGGCAGTTGGGAAGATGCATTCCCACGCGATCCCCTTTCTTCACCCCAAGTCTGCCCAGAGCATTGGCCATGCGAAGCACCAGTTCCCTGAGCTCCCAAAAGCTCATCTTGGTCCCATAGAAAATAAGGGCCGGTTTATCAGGATAGGCGTTGGCCGGGATACCCAATAGCTCATGCAGTGCCAGCCTGGGATACCTTATGGACGTGGGGACATTGTAATCATAGTGCCTGTGCCAGGGTCTGGATTCCATCTTGGCCACCTCCGCCAGAGTTTTGTTGAGGGAACCTGCCTTCCTCTCAGGAGCCCTTGTGAGTGGGATTTTGCTGAGCATTACTACATACTCTATAAAAAAGTCAAGAGAAATTTGATAGCTATCAACCAAGTGCATTTTTCCCTTGACACACCCTCTTGGATTTGTGTATGAAGATCACGTTTCCCTAAGAGCTATGTCTGCTTAGCATAGTGTCCCTCTGCACGGAACGAGGTTGGGGAGTCATGAAAATCAGTGAACTTTCCAGGCGCACCCAGGTATCCAAAGAGACCATACATTACTACGTGCGCGAGGGCCTGCTCCCCAGACCCAGGAAACTCGGTAGAAACGTGGCCGACTATGACGAAGGATATGTGAACAAGATCCTGCTCATTAAGCAGCTCCAGAATCATCGTTTCCTGCCTCTTTCCATGATCAAGAAGATTCTGCGGTATCAAAAAGGTTCTGTGGAGAGGGAGTCCTTCTTGCAGTTGCATGATAGCTATTTCAGGCCTGTGGATCAGCTCCTGCCCACAGAGGTAGTAGGAGAAGAGGCTTTTAGAAATGCCACAGGGCTGGGCCGAAAGTGGCTGGCCAAGATGGAACAATGGGGAATAATCACTCCAGAGATAAGGGATGGGGAGAAGATTTACTCTCAAGACGATGTGACCCTGGGCAGGGTGGTGGTGGACATGGACCGCATAGGCCTGGGGCCCAAAGACGGTTTCGACCCCGAAGCTCTAAAGCACTACAAGGACATGTTCCGGGAAATAGTGATCATGTCACACAGGTATTACATACAAGGGGCCTTGGGCAAGCTCACCCCCGAGGAGTACTCGGCAAGGGCAGCCAAGGGCAGCGAAATAATGAGCGTGTTTTTCTACCACCTGTACCGGAAGATATCCAGGGAAGAATACAGAAGGATTCTGGCTCTGATGGAAAACAAGGCAAATGATTCCTGATCCATGATTGAGTCGGGCAGACCTGCTTGGGATCTGGATATTTCCCAAGCGAGGTTTTCACCTAGGCGCGAAGGCGCAAGACATTCTCTTAGATAAGGAGGGAACAGATGAGGCGCCGATCAAGAATTGCCGGTTGGGTGGGAGCTCTGGCTACCATGGCCCTGTGTTTAGGATTTTTTCAGCCGGCCATGGCCCAGGAAGAGGTGGTAATAGGCTTCACCGGACCCCTCAGTGGAGTTGCGGCGGAGTACGGTCAGGATTGCGTAAATGGTATAGAGATGGCGATCCAGGACATCAACAAGTCAGGGGGAATTAATGTTGGAGGCAAGAAGTATAACCTGAAGCTGGTCAAACTGGATGACCAGATAGACCCCACTCAGGCAGTCAACAACTGCAGAAGACTAAAGGACCAGCACAAGGCCTCTGTCATCTTCAACCCTGTTTTCAACACCCTGGCTGCCATGGCCAAGATCAACGAGGAGAAGGGAAACGAGTTTTTGATAATGGCCTACACCAGCACCCCCAAGATGGTGGAAATGGGAAACAAGCTGGCTGTGGCCATACCACCTCCGTTCACGGCGTATGTGCGCACCTTCGCGGAGCTGGCATGGGAGCAGGGTTGGAGAAAAGCGGCCATGGTGGTGACATTGGGAGCGTATGGGGACGAGTGGAGAGCCGCCTTCAGGGATTACTGGCAGAAAAAGGGTGGACAGATAACCGAGGACAAGCCAGCCAACTACTACGCCGAGACAGACTTTTCAGCACAGCTCACGGCGGCCCTGGCCACAAAGCCTGAGTTCCTGCTCATTGGAGGTCCTTCGGCCACAACGGCTCTGGTCATCGAGCAGGCCAGAAACCTGGGCTTCAAGGGAGGCTTTGTGCTCATAGACCAGGCCAAGGTGGACTATATCGAGAACATCCTCAAGGGGGTGAAGCTCCTGGGAAACACCATCGGGGTAGCGGCAGTAAGAGACATACCCACACCCTCGGTGCCTGCCTGGGACAAACGCTACAGGGAGAATTACAAGCGCATGCCTACCTGGGAGACTGTCCTGAACTACAACGCAGCTCACGCTGTGGCAAGGGCAATGGAGGCAGCAGGCACTACCAGCGATGCTGCGGCCATAAGAGCTGCCTTCCCCAAAGCCTTTCCCATGCTGGGAGACAAGTTCCCCTCCGAGTACCACGGTATAACCCCTGGTGGACGCATCCATTGCCCTGCCTCCATTCAGAAGCTGGACCCAGGTGGAAAGTACGGACCGGTCTTGCTGGCCGCCTGGTGGTTCAAGGATAAAGCCGACTTCGACAAGTTCAAGGCAGGCCGCCCCACCAGTGAGACCTGGGCATTCTTCAAACACGAAAAAGAGGAGTGAAAAGGCATCTGCGGGTTGGGAGCAGGTTGTTGAACTCCTTGGCTCCCAACCCCAAGGCTTTCAAATCCTGACCCATGGGGATTAGGGTATGGAACTTTTTCTCCAGCAACTCTTCAATGGCATCATGCTGGGCAGCACCTACGCCATAGTGGCTGTGGGTCTGACCCTGGTCTTCGGGATTCTCCACATACCCAATTTTGCCCACGGCCATCTTTACATGCTTGGGGCTTATGTGGCTTTTTTTCTCATGAGCATGTACGGCCTTGGGTTTTGGGTGGCACTGTTGTCCTCCATGGCAATAATGGCTCTGGTGGGAATAGTCCTGGAGAGACTGGCTTACAGGCCCCTTCGCAATAGACCACACATAGACTCTTTTATCTCTGCTGTAGGGGCCCTCATGATCCTGGAGACCAGTGTCATAGTCATCTGGGGACCCCAGGGAAGGCGCATACCAAATCCCTATCCGGACATCGTGGAGCTCTTCGGGGTAACCATGTCCCATCAGCGCCTCTTGGTGATAATGGCAGCAGTGGCAATGATCCTGGCCCTGCACTTCTTCATCAAGCACACCACGGCTGGAGCCACCATAGAAGCCGTGGCCCAAAATCGGGAGGGAGCCATGTTGGTGGGCATAGACGTAAACAGGGTTTCCTCCCTAACCTTTGCCATCTCTGCTGCCACGGCCGCTGCAGCAGCATGTCTGGTGGCCCCTATTTTCATAATATCTCCCACCATGGGTGCGCTTTTGGGCATGAAGGCCTTTGTAATAGTCATTCTGGGAGGCCTGGGAAGCATACCAGGAGCCATCTTGGGAGGCTATATCCTGGGCCTCTTGGAGGCTTTGGGAGGTGGATATCTCTCTGCAGCATATAAGGACGTTTACGCCTTTGGAGCCCTGATCTTGATACTTTCCATACGTCCCACAGGCCTCTTCGGAAAAGAGGTGAGCTGATGGCCCTTGTTAAGAACCTGCAAAAAAGGTGGTGGCAATTGCTCATCCTGGGCATGGCCCTGGCTTTGCCTCATTTGCTTGGCAGCCGCTACCTTTTTCAGATAGTGCTCATGGGTTACCTTTTCTCCATAGCCACCCTCAGCCTGAATTTGATACTGGGATACACAGGCCAGGCCTCTTTGGCCCATGCAGGATTCTTCGGGATAGGGGCTTACGGGGTGGCATTGCTGACCAAGGCGGGCATCTCCTTTTGGTTGGCCTTGCCTTTTTCAGCTCTCTTGTCTGCTTTGGTGGGCTTTCTCATCGGACTTCCCACTCTTCGCACAAGAGGCTCATATTTTGCCATCTCCACCCTTTGCTTCGGGGTGATCATATCCATAGTGGCCGGAAACTGGATAAGTCTCACAGGAGGCTACACCGGCGTTGTTGGAATCCCGCCTCCCACACCTGTGAAGCTGCCCTGGGGGGGACAGATAGGCTTCGAGGACAGAATGGCCCAATATTACCTGGTGCTGGGCTTCCTGCTTTTTACCCTCTGGGTCATGAACAGACTGGTGCATTCCCTTTTGGGACTGAGCTTCATGGCTGTCAGGAACAATGAGACCTTGGCAGGGGCCCTGGGAATAGACACCTTTCGGGTGAAACTGCTTTCCTTTGTGGTGGGAAATTTCTTGGCAGGCATGGCCGGAGGCCTTTACGCGAGCCTCATAGGAAGCATCAGCCCGAGCACAGCCTCCATGGAGCTAACCTTCAACTGGCTGGTGTACCTTCTGCTCGGAGGGGTGGCCACCTTGAGCGGCCCCATAGTGGGAGCCTTTATCATACCCCTGATCATGGAGTCGTTACAGTTCTTGGCCGAGTACAGGATGCTCATATTCGGAGCACTTCTCATAGCAGTGATAGTCTATTTCCCAAGGGGAGCCATGGGGGCAGCGGAAATGCTGCGGCAACGGGTGCGGGGGTTGCTCCACAGAAGAAGGGAGGCCACAGAGGGTGTTGTTGCAGGTCAAGAACCTTAGCAAGAATTTCTCGGGGCTGGCCGCGCTGCAGGATGTAAGCCTGGATGTGTCCCAGGGAGAGCTCCTGGCCATAGTTGGCCCCAACGGGGCGGGCAAGTCTGTTTTCTTCGGGCTCATAACCGGCATGCTCAGGCCCTCGGGGGGAAGCATTCATTTCCTCGGGGAAGAAATCACTGGCATGAAGCCACACCAGGTGGCCAGAAGAGGGATAGCCAGGACATTTCAGACCACATCCCTTTTCGACCAACTAAGGGTAATAGACAACCTGGCTCTGGGTTACAGGGTTCGAACCAGAAGCGGCCTTTGGTCCACGCTTCTACACGCCCGTTCCTATGCCGAGGATAGGGCCAGGGTCACTGAGCGCGTGCTGAAGGTCCTAAAGATAATAGGCTTGAGCCACAGGGCCCTTCATTTTGTCTCCACTCTCTCCCAGGCCGAACAAAGAAGACTGGCCATAGGCATGGCCCTCATGAGCCAGCCCAAGCTTCTGTTGCTGGATGAGCCCACAGGCGGTCTGCTTCAGCGCGACACTCAAGAGATAACAGATCTCATTCGAAACATTCATCTCCAGCAGGGAGTGACCATCTGTCTCATAGAGCACAAGATGCGCATGGTAATGGAGCTGGCTCAAAGAATGGTAGTTTTGAATTTCGGGAGCATCATTGCCGAGGGTCCGCCCTCGGTCATTGCGCAGGACCCAAAGGTTATAGAAGCCTACCTGGGGGTGGACCACTTTGCTCAGACTCAATGACGTTATAACAAGCATAGGAACTTTTGAGGCCATCCAAGGAGTTTCCCTCCAGATAGCACATGGAGAGTTCGTGACTCTCCTTGGCAGCAACGGGGCTGGCAAGACAACCCTGTTGCGAACCATAGCAGGGGTGTTGAGGGCCACAGGAGGCAGCATACTCTTCCAGAACAAGCCCATCCACCACCTGGCAGCCCACCAGATAGTGCGCCTGGGTTTGGCCCTGTGCCCGGAAGGCAGACAGCTCTTCCCAGAGCTATCGGTTTACAAGAACCTGATGTTGGGGGCATATGTGCGAAAAGATGATTCCCAAGGCTTCCGGCAAACCCTGGAAGAGGTGTATAATCTGTTTCCCGTCCTCAGGGAAAGAAGCTCTCAGATGGCAGGCACCCTCAGTGGGGGTCAACAGCAGATGTTGGCCATAGGCAGAGCACTCATGTGCAAGCCCAGCATGCTCCTGTTGGATGAGCCATCCATGGGCCTGGCTCCCATGGTGGTCAGAAAGATCATGGGGGAGATCTTGCCTGCCATTCATGCCAAAGGGACCACGTTGTTTCTATCCGAGCAAAACGCCAACATGGCCCTGGCCATAAGCCAAAGGGCCTATGTTCTGGAAAGCGGGAAGATAGTCCTGGAAGGGGCCAGCAGCGAGCTGGTCATGGACGAAAAGGTAAAGAAGGCTTACATAGGAGCCTGAGAGAAAAGCCGAGACTGATCCTATCAGTTCATTGTTGCCAGCTCCTTTCCAAGGAGGAGATGGCTCATGAGGGCCTGCTTCAAGTTCTGCTCTGTGCGCCCCTGGGGGATTTAGCTGAGCCCAGGGGCAAACCGATCTGAGGTTGTCTATCTTTATTGTGGTTGGGCTCTCACAAGAAAAACATACCGGCAGCCAGGGCATGTGGCCCAGAAGTTCACCGGTCCTGGCCAATGATTCGGGTTGATCTTCCAAGCAATGAAAAATTTCTCCTAAGAGATGCTCCCAAAGGCCTGGGGTGGGCCCTGGAAAAAACTTGGCCTTGTTCGGGATCAAGGCAGCTTTAAGATCAGGCCAGAAACAAAGCTTTGGTCTTCAGCAAACCCAAAGGAGGTAAAGGCCATGAGAATCAAAAACATTGCCCTTGTGGACGCTACTTGGTTGTCTTTCTCTTTTGGTTTGTTTGGAGGGGACCTGGGCCCAATCTTGGACCAAGATAACCCCTGGACCTACCAGGTTTTTGGGCATGACACTGGAGCCAACCTGCTCTGGTTTGACAGAAAGCACATACTCCTTTTGGGCCAAGGCCGGCTCCACACCAAATCTGGTCATATACCTCCAAGGCGGCGGGGCCTGCTGGAGCCCCGAGTCCTGCGTCACTGATCCTACTTACTACCCTGATGTCACAGACGCTGATAGCCCCGATTTTCTCCATGGGATTTTCGCGTTTGGCGTTGAGGAGAATCCATTGAAGGATTGGAGCTTTTTATATGTGCCTTACTGCACAGGGGATCTTCACTGGGGCTCCAATGATTGGGTGTACAAGTACGCCCCTGGCCAGAGCTGGACCATCCATCACAGGGGGCTTCAAAACTTCCTGGTGGCCCTCAAGTGGGCCAAGGAGAACTTCCCCAGACCCAGGAAGATCCTCATAACAGGCTCCAGTGCCGGCGGATTTGGAGCCATAGGGGTCTTCCCTTGGGTAAAACGATTGTACCCCGCTTCCAGGATGTATGTGCTCTCGGATGCAGGATCAGGTGATACGCCCAGGGAATTCGACGCCTTGGCGGATCTTCACTGGGGAATACAACTTCCATGGTGGGTAGGGGGCATCTCCAAGCCCATTTATCTGCCTGAGTTCTGGAGAAAGATGGCCCAAAGACACCCCAGAGTGCGCTTTGGAGAGTATGTGGCTGCATGGGACTCCACCCTTACTTGGTACAGGAACGAAATATTGACATATTTCCAGGTGGCAACTGACGAAAGCAATGTTTGTGAGGATTTCCACACCCATCTGATGAATACCATCGCTTTCAAACAGGAATCCCCCAACTATAAAAGTTATGTGGCTCAAGGCCAACTGCACGTGATACTGCCCAGACCTCAGTTTTACACCGAAGCCTCGGCAGGGATTTCCTTCCTCCAATGGCTTAGTTACATGATCTACGACTCCCCGGCATGGGACAATGTGGCTTGCAGCGAGGACTGCGGCAAGCCCGCAGGGTGCCCTTACTAGATGATCAGCCCGGATCATACCAGATGAAAAAGGATGATCCGGGCCTCCAAGCCCTCGCCAAGAATATGGAGGCCCCAAAATGCCTTACTGGTTCGAGAATCCCACACTCAAAGCCATAGTGCCCCTGGCCCTCTCTACGGCCATGAAGGGCCTCAACACCATCATCAGGGTGCCTGCCATCTACGCAGGATTCAACGTGCTTCCCCAGGGGCCGGTGATAGGTCCCTCCACCATGGGGGCTATTTCCCCCCGTTGTCCCCGCAAGAGGGCCTTCTTGGTCACCGACGGGTTCAACCAGCCAAATGCCCAAAGGGTGGCCAGGTTCCTTCAGGCCAACGGTTTCTCAACCCAGATCTGGCCCAAGACTCTACCAGAGGTGCCCTTGCCCAATGCCATGGAGTGCGCAGTGGCCATGAGGGATTTTGAGCCGGATCTCATCATGGCAGTGGGCGGGGGCTCTGTAATGGACATGGCCAAGGCCGCATGGATCCTTTATGAAAGGCCAGACATCCAGGATCTGGCCATGATCTCCCCTCTGGATCCGCTGAATCTGAGGCAAAGGGCCATGTTGGCTGCTGTGCCCACCACAAGCGGCACAGGCTCGGAATGTACAGGTGCGGCGGTGCTAACTGATGTGGAGGTCCACAGGAAGATCCCCATAGCAAATCTGGAGCTGATCCCTGATGTGGCCATCCTTTGCCCTGAGTTCACTGTTTCCATGCCCCCGGGGCTCACAGCCGGCACCGGACTGGATGTGCTGGCCCACGCCATGGATGCCGCAACAACCCCTGCAGGCAATGAATTCACCGATCCCCTGGCCTTAAAGGCTGTGGAGATGGTTTTCCAGTGGCTCCCAGTGGCGTACAGGGACGGAGAAGACCGAGAAGCCCGCCATCGAATGATGCTGGCTGCCTGCCTGGCCGGAATTGCTTTCGGCACCAGCGGCTGCCATCTCACCCACAGTCTGGGTCATGCCCTTGGGGCGGTCTTCGGAATCCACCACGGCCTGGCTGTGGGGTTCTTCATTCCCTACACCTTGCAGTTCTGTAGTAAGGTCACTGACCGACACCTCTCCATCTGCAAGATCCTGGGTCTTCCAGCTCATGATCCTGTTGAGGGGTTAAGGCTTCTGGTGGAAAGGGTATGGGAGCTTTTCTCCCAATTGGGAGTCCCTCGTACATTGCAAGGTCTGGGAATCCAGCCCCAGGAGCTGGAGGCCCAGATGCCCACATTGGTCAAGTACGCATACGAGGACGTGGACTCTTATTTCAGCCCCAGGCCCATCACGCCCCTTCAGTGCGAAAGGCTTTTCAGGTATGCGTACCAGGGCAAAGAGGTGGATTTCTGATCTGTGGCCTAAGAGGGGCTCATTGAATCCCATCCATGGAGGAAACCAAAATGCATGGTTACCACGGCCGTTTCCTGGAAGTGGATCTGACGAGTGGCAGCCTTAGGGATCTTCCCTTAACAGAGGAGTTCTGCGGGAATTTCATAGGAGGAGCCGGCCTGGCCTCGGCCTTGCTCTTTGAGCGCATGGAGTCCAAGATGGACCCACTGGCCCCTGAAAGCCCCTTGATAATGGCCACTGGGCCCTTGACGGGCTCGCCTCTTCCCATGGTTAGCCGTTATGCAGCCTGCGGGATTTCCCCCCTTACAGGCTTCTGGGGCGAGGCCACAAGTGGAGGAACATTCCCATTCAGGCTCAAGGGCTCTGGCTGGGACGGGGTGATCTTCCTGGGCAAGGCTTCCACTCCTGTGTACCTGGCCATGGGAGATGGAAAGGCACAACTCAGAGATGCCTCTCACCTGTGGGGGATGGATACCTACAAGACCCAGGAAAAAATATCCCAAGAGTTGGGTCTGAGAGAGATTTCGGTGGCCTGCATAGGCCCTGCTGGAGAAAAGCTTATCCCCTATGCATCCATAATTAACGACCGTGGAAGGGCTGCCGGAAGGTGTGGCATGGGTGCCCTCATGGGCTCCAAGAATCTGAAGGCAGTTGCCACCTGGGGGGACCTGAAACCCTCTTTGGGGGATCCACCCAAGGCTGCACAGCTGGCCTCCCAAACAATTGAACAAATAAAGGGACATCTGGTCTCGGTAGCCTTCAGGGAGTATGGCACTCTCATGTACATGGATATGGGCATGGTTCTGGGGGACACTCCTGCCAGGTACTTCACCCAAAGCGTGTTCCCTGTCAGTTCGGTCACTGGCCAGGCTCTGAGGCAGAAATACAGGGTCCGCAATTATGCTTGCCGCGGATGCCCCATAGGTTGCGGAAGGCAGATCAAGGATTTCAAGCCCTCTGTGGATGTGGATGGCCCCGAGTACGAGACAGTTGCAGCCTTCGGTCCCCTTTGTTTGAACATGGATCTGGAGACCGTGGTGCAAGCCAACCACCTGTGTAATTCCCAGGGGCTGGACACCATCTCCGCAGGAGTTTCCATAGCTTATGCCTTCTACCTCTTTGAAAAGGGAGTTCTGGAGGCCGACAAAATCGGATTTCAGCTCCATTGGGGGGACGGACAAGCAGTGCTGAAGCTGCTTGAGATGATAGCTGGCAGGGAGGGCATAGGAGATCTTCTGTGCCAGGGTACATTAGCCATGGCCCGCGCCCTTGGCAGACCCGAGGGAGAGGCTGCTCAGGTCAAAGGCCTTGAGATGCCCATGCACGACGGCAGGGCTTTTCACGGCCTTGCTGTCTCTTATGCCACAGGGCCCAGAGGTGCCTGCCATCTCAAGGGGGATTATTACAACGTGGATCTGGGAAGTCTGGTTCTGGAATACATGATACTGCCAGCAGAGCGCATGAGTTCTGTAGGCAAGGGGGAGCAGGCAGCCAAGTACCAAAGCCTTAAAGATCTTTTCGACTCCTTGACCCTTTGCAAATTTGCTCCCCTTACCCCCACACAGATTTGCGAGATGCTTCAAGCTGTAACCGGCAGTCAGATCACACCCCAGGAGCTTCTCAAAGCAGCAGACAGATCCATCAACACCAAAAGGGCCGTGAGCATTCTTCAGGGCCTAACCAAGCAGCAGGACACACTCCCAGAGATCTGCATGACACCCTTGGAGCAAGGCTCCACAGCGGGCAGCAGGCCTGATCTGGAAATCATGCTGAAGGATTACTATGCATACAGGGGGTGGGACCCGCAGACGGGTTGGCCCACCCAGGAGAAGCTCTCGGAGCTGGGCTTGGAACAGGTTGTCCAAAAGCTCTATCACAAACCATGAGGGTAAGGGTCATATTCCACGGGATTCTTTCAGACTGGCTGGGCACCCAAGAGGCCTCCCTGGAGCTCCCCCAAGGAGCCTCCCTCAGAGACCTGACCCAGATGCTCAGAGACAGATTCTCTCATGTTATGCCCCAGCAGCTCTGGGATCCTTCTAACAACACCTTTGCCAAACAGGTCTTGGCTGTAAGCAACGCAGAGCCATTGAGGGACCTGGACACCACTCTTGAAGAAGGGCAAGAGATCGGCTTTTTCCTGCTACTGGCCGGAGGATAAGAGATTTTTCCGGGGAGGTGGGCATCTTGGCCCACCATCCCCTTTCCCGCATCATGGAGGATTGGTGTGCAAAGCAGGCCAGATGGAAAACATCCTGGGATGAACTGATTCCTGCTCAAGCACAGCCTGATTTTTCCCTATGGTCCTTCCCAGGTTTGGGCCAGCCATGTCACTCCTGAGGTTCCTCCATCACCGCCTTGGGCAGGCCGTACTTTTTCTCCAGGAACTCCTTGCCGGTTGTGGGATAAAGCGCCGCCACCAGCACATCCTCCTCTGTACGAGCCAGATCCCCCAGACTCTGTCTCACTGCCTCCAGCTCCGGCTCTAGTATATCGGCTGGCCTTCCAGTGAAGGGTTCACTTCCCCTCTTGTACCCCTTGAGCGCCTTTTTCCTGACCTCCGGATCTATGGGAGTGGGGGTCTCTCCGTAGAGCCCATAGCAAAGATCTTTGACTTGGTTGGCTATCATCCTCCACCTTCCGAAAAGCACATTCAGAACAGCTTGAACGCCCACGATCTGTGAAGTGGGGGTCACCAAAGGAGGAGTGCCCAGCTCTTTTCTGGTTGAGGGCAGTTCTTCGTACACCTCCTGGAGCCTATGCAGGTTGTTGTTCTCCTTGAGCTGGCTGACCAGGTTGGAGATCATTCCACCGGGAATCTGGTGTTCCAGCACCCCCACGTCTATTACCGCCACTCGGGTGGTGTCCAGAAGATCCACATATTTCTGTGCTATGGGCTCCAGCCTTGCACTCAGATGAAGAAGGGCATTGAGATCTAGTCCTGTGTCCCTCGGGGTGCCGTATAGGGCTGCTACTATGGGCTCTACTGCCGGCTGAGAGGTTCTAAGTGCAAAGGGGGCCATGCAGCAGTCCAGTATGTCCACACCCGCCTCTACGGCCTTCAAGTATGCCATGCTGGCCATGCCTGAAGTGTAGTGTGTGTGAAGATGGATGGGAACAGAAACCGTCTTCTTCAGGCCGCTGATGAGCTCATAGGCGTCATACGGGGATATCAGACCGGCCATGTCTTTTATGCAGATGGAGTCTGCTCCCATGTCCTCAAGGCGTCTGGCCTTCTCCAGGTAGTAATCCAGATGGAAGACCTCTCCGCCCATGCGCCTCTGGGTGAGACTGTAACATATGGACCCCTGGAAATGCTTGCCGTTGGCCTTTATTACTTCCACACATGTCTTAAAGTTCCTGAAATCATTGAGAGCATCGAAAACCCTGAAGACATCTATCCCCACCTCGCAGGCCTTCTCCACAAAGGCTCTGGCCACATCATCAGGGTAGTTTCGGTACCCCACCAGATTCTGCCCCCTCAAGAGCATGGAAAAGGGAGTTTTCTTTATGAGCTTCTTTAGGATCTTGGGCCTCTCCCAGGGATCCTCCCCCAGAAATCTGTGCATGGTGTCAAAGGTGGCCCCTCCCCACACTTCCATGGCCCAGAAGCCCATGCGGTCCATCTCTTCGGCCAAAGGCAACATGTCCTCTGTACGCATCCTAGTTGCAAAAAGGGACTGATGCCCGTCGCGGAAGGTGTTATCCTGTATCTTCACGGGATTATTGATTGAATTGCCTTGCTCACTCATCCATTGCCCTCCTATTTGTATTTTGCCAGCCATGCGCTACAGGCTCCTGGGTCTTAGACTCCTGCCCTGGGTCTGGGTCCCTGAGCGAGACCACAGTGACACCGTCTCCTCCCTCACCCCTTGTGCCTGGCCTGAAACCAGATATCCAGGAGCATTCCGAAAGCCATTTGCGCACTGCACTCTTCAAGGCTCCGGTGCCGTGACCGTGGATGATTCTCACCTGGGGCATGGGGCCCAGCAGGGCTCTGTCCAAGTATTGAGCCAGCTCCTCCAATGCATCTTCTGTCCTCTTTCCTCTTAAGTCCAGTTGGGAAGGGCTCTGCGCCACCGTGGCTGTCCCCAACGGCGAGGAACTCTTACTGACTGCAGCAACTTGTTGGGACGCGGGAGCTTCGATCCCTCCTAGGGAGTCCATGTCCACCCAGACTTCCATTCGTCCCACCAAGACCCTCACCTTGCCCTTTGCCAAGGAAGGATCATCCATTAGTATCCCCTGCTGGCCCAAGGGTATCACATGCACCCTGTCCCCGGGCTTGGCCTCTCCAAGGGGCAGGATCTTTTCTGGAGCTGAAAGAACCTGAGGTCTGAGGCCAGCAGCCAGTTCCTCTAGCTGCATGCGGCCATGCTGGAGCTTCTTGCGAGTGGGAGATTCTGAGATCTCTGCCAGCAGTTGCTTTATCCTTTCCCTTGCTTCCTGGATTTCCACTGAAAGTCGCCTTCGCTTCTCCCTCAAGAAGGCCTCCCGCTCCTCTTTGAGGCTGCGCACCAGCTGTTCCCTCTCGACAGCCAGTTCCTCCCACCTTGCCCTGGCGGCCTCAAGCTTATCGCGCTCCTGCTCCAGAGCCTTGCGTTGCTGCTGCATTTCCCTCAGGAGAGCCTCCAGCCTCATCTCATCTCCCCTCAGTCTCCTGGAGGCAGCTCCCAAAACCTCTTGGGGCAACTCCATCTTTCTGGCTACTTCCAGTGCAGAGCTTTCTCCCGGGATTCCCTGCCTGATCTTGTATGTTGGTGTGAGGGTTTCCCAGTCGAACTCCATGGCAGCATTGAGCGCTCCTGGCCTGCCCTGCGCCCAGGCCTTTACCTGAGGGTAATGGGTACTGGCCACCACCAGAGCCCTCTTTTCCATCAACTCTTCCAGGACAGCCAGGGCCAGGGCCGCCCCTTCCTGGGGATCTGTGGAGCCTGCCAACTCATCCAACAGAACCAAAGAGCCCTCTGATGCTCTGCGGAGGATCTCCCTCAAGTTGCGCATGTGAGCAGAAAAGGTTGAGAAGTCGTGATATATGTCCTGCTGGTCCCCTATGTCTGCAAAAATCTTCTTGAAAAAAGGCATGCGCGAGCCTCTATGGGCCGGCAAGTGCAATCCGGATTTGGCCATCAAGGCTGCCAGACCCAAGGCCTTGAGAAGCACAGTCTTGCCCCCTGCGTTGGGGCCTGAGATGACCACCACCTTATCTTGAGCCTCCATGACCAGGTCGTTGGGCACCACATCCTTGGACCTGAGGGCCAAAAGAGGATGGCGAAGGCCTTTGAGCACCATCTCCCCATTCTCCGAGGGACTGGGCTCAGAGCCTTCCAAGGCCGCCGATAGCCTGGCTCTGGCCTGTATCATATCCAGCCTGGCCAGGACCTCCTGGTCCACCCTCAGAGATTCAATGCACTGCCCCACCGAGCTGCTCAGGGCCGACAGAATTCGCTCCAGCTCTTTTTCCACCTCCAGCTGAGCCAGCCTCAGATCGTTGTTGAGTTCCACCAGCCACGGAGGCTCCACAAAACATGTGGCCCCGCTGGAAGATATGTCATGCACTATTCCGCCCAGTTTGGCTCTGGCTTCTGCACGAACAGGCAGAACAAAGCGATTTTCCCGAATTGTGTAATAATTGTCCTGCAGGAATCCTGAGACATCTTTACGCCTCAGCAAGTCCTCGAGTCTTCTCTGAAGGGCCTCCCGCCTTTGCCTGACCTCTTTCCTTAGGATACCCAATCTCGTGGAGGCCCGGTCCGTGACATTCCCTTCTTTGTCTATGGCCTGATCTATGGCCTCTGCAAGCCACGGTACATCATCCAAAGCCTGGGCGATTCCCCAAAGCCCGCGATAAACTTGTTGCTCCTTGATAAGGGCTTTTCGAACCCCGGCCACACTCCCCAAGAACTCACGTACCTGAGCCAGCTCCCGGCCCGAGAGTCTTTCTCCTCTCTGTGCCTTGGAAAAAACGGGGTCCATATCTGCTGAGCCCCAAATGGGAAGAAGGCCGTGCTTTTCCTGGAAAATCACCATCTCGGATGTCAAGGCCAGCTCCTTTGCTGCCTCTGATTCTGACTCATAAGGCACAAGAGTGCTGCAAAGCCTGGCACCCCTTGAGCCCATTGCAAAGCCGGCCAACTGCTTGCAAAGCTCAGGCCATTCAAGAAGCTCCAGACTAAGCTTTTCCATCTCCTGCCCTTCTGTTGAATTCATAGAAGACATCCCTAGCAGGTGGCGAATGAACGATCGTTCGCATTCCTCAATACCATTTCAGCTCTCAACCTGTCAATACCGGAGTTGCCTTAGAGCGGCTAGCATGGGAAATCTCAGGTTCACACATCAACCGATGTGCAGAGTTTTAAGCTGCCCGGTGCTTTTTTCCATCAGAGTTGAGCCAGAGGGAGGAAACCTTTGAACAAGCCCAGATTCCAAGAAACCTGGGGGACATGAGCCTTTTATCGTTCCATTCCTGTTTCCCCCAGCTTCGAGTCATGATTGAATGCTCCTGGCCACTCGGGCATGGAGACCTCACCCCGTGGAGGTGAGCGTAAAGGGATGGTAAAGCTTTACCCTTAAGGGTTGATCACACCGGATGCTGAGATTCATTCCTCACCAATGGCTTCAAGATCTGCCAGATCTTTCTTTCTTCCTATTGCCCGCTTGTTGCGGATTAACTCTTTTCTGCCAATGTAGTGTACAGGGACGTCGCCGAACATGCCTTCCACCCAACCGCTGGCCGCTTCCTCCCACGCTACACCAGTGATGGATGTCAAAATATCCACCCTAACTGGGGGAACCCCCAGTTGTACAATTCGATCAGCCTCTGTGAAATCCTGCACTTTGAGTCCAACTGATGCAAAGCCAAACTGCTGGAGGGCTTTGAGGATGCGTTGTGCATTATCTAGGTCAGGTCGCACAAAAAGGTCCAGATCCCCTGTATATCGAGGGGCTCCATGGTAGGCCAATGCATAAGCGCCTATTATCATATATTCAACATTATGAGCGTTTAATAACGCGAGCAAATCTCTGAAGTCTTGCTGAACTTCCATCCAGTTGTCTCCTCATGTACTCTACGGCCGAGACCCTTTGCTCCGGTGTCATGGAAAGCCAATAGGCGAGATTATCTTTCACCTCTGAAAAATTCTTCAAATGAGCCTTCCTAACAAGCTTCCGTATCATCAATCCCTCCATACAAACCAGAATCGAGCTATCGATTCCGATTTGGTTTAGCGCACTTAAGTGCACATCCCAGCGGCAAAACCGTTTCTTATGTTCTCGAAAAGAAACCTCCTTGGTGTAGCCTTGCTTTGGAAAAACCAATAGACAAGCAGCAACCCAATCAATCACAGCATTACAAGAAATATACTTAGAATGTGCAGCAGATTCCAGGGTAAAACCGACAAATGCGTTGTGCCCCTTTTGTCAAGATACTTATTTGGATGGATGGGAGCTATGAGATTCCGTTGGGCTATGAGGTGACGCATGCTTCTGTGTCTGACACCAGAAGGTTATTGCCGAGTATGGAGGAGCTAGAGCATATGATGAGGCCATGGAGATGACGTTTTTTGGTTTTGAGTGGGAGCGTTGGACGTTGAAGTATCTATCTGCGGCTGCGGCCTGTGGGAGTGACGTTGTTGGTGTGAAGAATGACGATTTCGACTGGTTGCGTCGGACCTGTTGGGACGGCCGGAAGTGAAAACCCAACCCAGATGGCCAGAAGCGTGGACAATCATGAGCTTGCGATGGAACTTCACGTTCAATGATGGCGGCTCAAGGCTATAGTGCGTCCCCCACCGGCCCCGCGAACCTTCTCAGCCGAGAAAGGCACGTAGTACGCCGCGATAAAGCCCAGAAGGATGACCAAAGGCTTGGTACGTTCTCGCATGGTCTTGATCCTATTTGGCCACGAGTTCCTTGGTCACCCTCGTGGCGTGCCCTTCCTGCCAGCGGAACCAATGGGGCGTTCTAAGACAGATCTTCACGAGCATGAGCATCACGGGCACCTCGATCAGGACCCCTACCACAGTGGCCAGGGCTGCCCCCGATGAGAGACCGAAGAGCATGGTAGCCGTGGCGATGGCCACCTCGAAGTGGTTGGATGCCCCGATCATGGCAGAGGGGGCCGCGTCCTCGTAGCTAAGCCTCAGGAGCCTGGCAAGTACGTAGCCCAGCCAAAAAATCAGGTTGGTCTGGAGAAAGAGCGGGATGGCGATCCAGAGGATAGTGAGGGGATTGGACACAATGACCTCTCCCTTGAAGGAGAAGAGGAGCACCAGGGTTATGAGAAGCGCCACGATGGTGATGGGCGTCAGGATGTGTAGAAATTTTTCCTTGAACCAAATCTCACCACGCGACTTTATGATCAGCTTTCGGGAAACATAACCCGCCACAAGAGGCAGGGCCACATAGATCCCGATGGATAGAACCAGTGCCTGCCAAGGCACAGGGAGTCGGCCCACACCCAACAAGAAACCCCCCAGAGGACCATAGAGAATGAGCATGGTCAGAGAATTGATGGCCACCATGACCAGGGTGTGGCCGTCGTTTCCCTTGGCCAGGAAACCCCATACGAGGACCATGGCCGTGCACGGGGCGATCCCCAGGAGGATGCAGCCGGCTAGGTAGCTCCGCCAGAGGGGGACCTCCAGGAGCTTGATTCCCTCTTGCAGCACTACCTTGCTGACCCCATGGGTCGCACCCACGGGCAGGTCCAACCCCAAAGGCATCTTCACGTAGTCAACCGCATCTGGGCCAATGAATGTGTAGAAGAGGCTTCCCAGGAAGAAGACGCTGATGGCATACATGGTAAACGGCTTGATGGCCCAGTTCACAAAAAGGGTGAGTGCCACTGGCTTGGCGTTCTTGCCCGCCTTTATCACCTCTCCGAAGTCAATCTTCACCATAATCGGGTACATCATGAAGAAGAGGCATACCGCTATCGGGATTGAGACCACCGGTGCTTCATCCACGTATATGGCCAGGGAGTCTAGGTACCTGGCCACAGTGGGGGCCACTTTCCCCAGGACGATGCCAGCTATGATACAGAGGATCACCCAGAGCGTGAGGTATTTCTCGAAGAAACCCAGGCCCTTCGGTTCCTTGGTGATGCATGCTTCATCGGCCATTGAGTCCATCCTGTTGGATGAGTATTTCGGGGAGCCGCTCAACGAATGCGCGTATCTGATCCCGCACTCGCCGATAGTGCCCAAGGGCCTCCTCCTGTGTCTTGGCGTTTGCGGCCAACTGGGGCGGATCTTGCAACCCTTGGTGCACGAGTGCGGTTCGAGCCGGAAAGATCGGGCAGCTTTGCTGGGCATCATCGCAAAGGGTGATGACGTAGTCGAACTCCAGATGGGAGATCTCATCCAGAGACTTGGGACGCTGACTCGAGATGTCCACTCCTGCCTCGGCCATCACATCCACGGCCCGCGGGTCCATCCCTTTGGGGGCAACTCCGGCTGAGTAGGCCTCTACCTTACCCCTCAGGAGGTGGCGCGCCCACCCCTCCGCCATTTGGCTGCGGCAGGAATTGCCGGTGCAAAGGAAAAGGATACGGAGGGGCCCTTGGGCAGTGTTGCGGGAAGAGTCTTTCATCTGCTCGAATCCTTTGACCGCGAGACCTCTCGTTTTATCTGCGATCTCCTGCAGATAATATTGCGATCCAGTTTGGAAGCTTTAAGCAGGAGTGTCTGAACCTCAGGGTCCTCTTGAAGCCAATCCCGCATTCTTTCTAGAAGTTCGCGGGCAAAAGGGTTGACCGGGGAATGGTTCCAAAGGTAGTTGACCCACGGGCCCTCTTTTCGCTGCTCCACGAGGTCTGCATTCTCCAGAACCCTCATGTGTCGGGAGACGCTGGGCTGGGCAATGCCCAGTGCCTCTGTTAGCTCGCAGACACACATGGTCCTGTGTTGCAGCATCTTCATGATCCGTATGCGGTTGGGATCGGCCAGGGCTTTAAGGACCCGGACAAGCATTCTCATAGGGTTAGCTCGCTAGATTGTTATATAACTAATCAGCTATATCGTTAGCATAAAGACGCTCCCTGTACTTGTCAACAAGTTCATAAAGCCGCTTTAGCCTCGGGGTGGACCTAGGTGAGTTTAACCGTGGTTTGGCGCAAACCTGAAATCACTACTCCTCCCTTGGAATGACTCCCACCTGAGTGCTATCCTCTTTTCACCTCGTTTCCCAATGTATCTGTTTTTTCACCATGGGGCCACTTGGTCCGGTTGGCCCTGTTTCTCGCACAGGCGGGAGGCGCGGTAATTGGTAAATCCGCTTTAGAGGTTGCCTGCCCAAAGGCTCTGAACAAGGAAAGGAGCGGGCAGCGTACATGGCTTCAGAATCAACCGGGATGAGATGACCGAGACGCGTTCCTGTGACAATCTAAGCGGTGAGGGGGGGGGAACCACACCGTCTGTGAACCAAACATCTTGGTGAGTGAGCACTGTTGAACTCCACAGGGATGTGATCAGGAGGTACGTGAAGGCCCAGCAGGAAGATCCAATGAGAGTGCAAAGGCTTCGGCTTTGGAGGGACAGCGGCGAATGACATTATCAGGAGGCTGTGGCCCGAAAAAAACCTCGACAAGGTGGGAGGTGGTTTACTTGACACGAAATTTTTAGATTCTTGGGAGCTTGGTACGGATTCTGGAGCGGCATCATGTCCCGGCGCAACGGGGATCGGCCGGCCGCTTTATCGTACAGCATGGCATTTCGCGGAGTCGGCTAGCTACCGCCCTGATCCCACGCCCCGACTGCCAATGATCCAAAATCTCCCCCATGTCTCGCACCGTCACCTTCCTCCTTGCCATCGGCCCAGCCTCCTCTGTGCTCAAAGCTGGACCATGGTCGCATCACTGCCCCTACTTCGCCACACCCCAGAGGTGGGTCAATTAGATGAAAACTAGGTGGGTCATATCCGTGAAAAATCAGCCCTCAAAGTGGGTCATTTCCATGAAAGCTGACAGGTTTTTCTTTTGCGAATCTGCCCACAAACATTTCCATCTTTTGCATGTCATCGCCAAGCGAAAGGGTAGACTCTTCCTTGCTTAGTAACCTGGATTAATTTGGCAACAGTATCCATTTCTTACCCAAAACCGCTTTGAGCTAATTTGGGTAAAAAGTGGTGATCCAGTTGTTTTTTATACTGTTTTTGGATCTTTGGTGAGGCTAAGCTCTACACTTGGGCCCCAGTGCAAGTAATGTGCTAGAAAGGCCTTGGGCCAGGAGTCCAAAGCCCAAAAGATCTATATGACCCCTTTTGTTTACCCCTGGCTTCAAATCGCGTACCTGCACATGCTACCGATGCCCCATCGGGCTGACCCAAGCTGGCTCCTTCAGTGCACTATGCTCCCACGGGGAGCCTCGGTTCTCCCATGCCCAATCACATATGATGATCCATCCTCCCTTGTCCGGACGCTTCCCTATTGCCAAGACCCCAAAGCCTTCATGCATCACTTTTTGAACTCTGGAAATGGATCCAGAAGCATTGAAAAAAATTTCAGAGAATTCGAAGCCTTTTCATTTACAAAGGGAGCGGGCTGTTCTATAGTTCGCGCAAGTTACTTAATCCTAGAAAAAGGGAGGATAAGATCATGAAGAAATTGTTTTATGTGCCGATCATGGTTGCAGCAGTGGTGTTAGTGACAGCTAGTATGAGTAGGGCTGCCGAATTTCCCAACCTACTCGGGAACTGGGACGGAGCTGTAAGCTATGTCGGCTGGAATGAAAGCTCAAGTTTCTACTACGCTTCATCGGGATTTCCTATTGAAATTCAAATTCAGGACTTTGGTAACGGCAATTTTTACGGTCTTATGAATGATTACTATCCCTTTACAGGCAACGTTTCCAAGAAAAAGGTGGTTACCATAATCCTTTACGGGGCTTCTGGTGACTATAAGATCATCACAGGCAAGGTAAGTGGCAACAAAATGACCGGGACCATGCAGCACTTCAAGCCTGGTCAGGTGGATACCGGAACATTTACCTTATATAAACAAGGCCCCTGAATTCATCCTTGAAAAGCTGGGCCTTTACACTTCAGGCCATGATGCCCCATGAAAAGAAGCTCAGGATTTGACTCAACTGCCAAACTAGAGACAAGCCGGATCGGGCCGTGAGGATTCCAGAAATGATTCTGAGGGCTCCATGGCAGTTCTGGACATGACATAAGGAAGACCGGCTAGGTCCAGACACCATGGGCCACCATGAAAGCCTGCTAGCCTGTTTTTCCATGCCAAGCTGCTTGGTGGGTCAATTAATGAAAAGAGGTCTCCTGGATCTGGCCAATCCAGGGGACCCAAGCCAAACAGTGCTGACACATATGCCATGCCAGCTGCCCTCCACATCACTTACCAAAATGACCTGGAAATCGTGGGCTGCCCTTGAAAATGGCGATATAGAGGCTCACCAGTGTTCTTACCCTCCATGGAAGGCATCTTGTGCCTTGGGGACTGTCACGTTACAGTAAAGCCCATGAATGCATTGAAACCTCTTCGAGTGGCGGTGCTCATAGACCATCGCCCCAACCATCCTGGAGAAGTGGGAGGACTGGCCGGCACCTGGGAGCAGTTGAGCCTGGAGGCCGCAGGAAGAGAGGATCTTGAGCTAACCTTGTTTTTTCTGGGAGATGAACCCAGGGTGGAAAGGCCGGCCCCAAACCTCAAGAGGGTTCTCATGAGGCCTGCCTTGGGCACAGAGGCGCTTCCCTTTCTTTCCTCCATTCCTACCCACACAGACCTGGCCCCCATGCATCCAGGTCTTTTCCGCAGCCTCAGGGGTTTCCACGTCATTCACTCCACCGAGGCCTTCTATGCTTTTGCCAAGACAGGTCTTTGGGCTTCCAGAATCAGGAAAATACCGCTTGTGAACTCCATCCAGACAGACATCATCTCCTGGGCCGGCGTGTACACCCCTGGAATTCTCCACAGAATCCTCCCAGGCCCGGCAGCCTGCTGGCTCTTGAATAGATATGGTTTCTTGGAGCGTCAAAAGCGTTCCATGGAGAGAAAGCTGGCCCGGTACATGAGGGCCTGCTCGGCCGTGCTGGTATCCCACCAAAAGGACATAGTCAGACTGAGCAGGCTTGCCCCTCACACGCCCCTGTATTTTCTTAGAAGGGGAATAGACTTAAGTCTTTTTCATCCAGGCAGGAAGGACAAGGAACTTCTTCTGCAACGTTTTGGAATTCCGGGCAACAGGCGCCTTCTTCTATTTGTGGGTCGCATGGACCAAGTCAAGGGTGTGATGATTGCGGCTAAGGTGGTCAAAGAGCTTGCTGAGCAGGGGCTGGAAGTGCACCTGGTGGCTGTTGGAAACGGTTCCCAGAAGGGGGAGGTCGCAAAGCTTCTTGGAGACCGAGTTACCCTCACCGGAAACCTTCCCCACGGGGAACTGGGTTGGATATATGCCAGTGCTGAGCTGCTTCTGTTTCCATCGGAGGCCGAGGTCTGGCCCAATGTGGTGACCGAGGCCAAAGCATCCGGCCTGCCCGTTTTGGCCTGTGTGCAAGGCGCCAGGCACGTGATGTTGGGAGACGGGCAAGACGGCCTGCTCCTTGTTGACAGGGACCTGCAAAGATGGGTGAACTGTACCAGGGAACTCTTAAGCAATCGGGCCCTGCTCAAGAAGATGGGGGAGAAGGCCAGGCAACATGCTCAGACCCACTACCCCTCCTGGACACAGGTAATGGAGGAAGATGTCCTGCCTGTATGGCGCGAAGTGGCAGAGGGCTCTTTCTCCTGCTCTTTGGGAGCCAGTTTCCAGAGCTGAAACTTTCCGTCTGCAGCCACTGGAGGGGGAAGCCCGGAGATGTTAAGTAGTTCTATTCCCTTGGGGGTTGCAGCCAGTGCCAAGGCTTTGCCAGAACCCATCATCTCCAAGAATTCCTCCATGGAGATTATCCATATGGGAAGCCTGGGGGCCTGAGCCCTTATCTCTGTTTTGTCCTGGAACCTCACCATGAGCACCCGGCGTCCTGAATAGAAACTCCAGCCCGCTGTTCCCTCGAACTGCCTATCAGTTGGATCCACCAGTACAAGAGGCCATTGTTTGGGTACATTTTCAAAGACCCAGACAGCCAGATCCCGCCTGCTCTCCACTGGGGCCATGGCTCCCTGGACAAGGGAGAGCATCCAACCCCCAGGCAGCATCACAGCTCCCACAAGCATAGCCGAAGCCCATCTTTTGCCCTTTACCATGAAATAGGCCGAGATTCCCATTAACAGGGCCACCATGGCCATGCATATCTGAACTCTGCTCAGAAGCTCTGGCCTGGCAAGATCCTTCCAGATCCTCTCCAGTATCTCTTCTGTCACAAAGACCCCTGCGGCCGAAGCCACTCCCAGCCCTGCCAGCAATAGAGATGCACCCCAAGCATAAGCAACCCTTCCAGGCTGGGCCAACCAAGCCCCCACCAAAGCCACCAGGGGAGCCAAAGCCGGAAGAGTGTAGGGCTGATTCCTGCCGGCCGACAGGGCCACAGAGCCCAGAACCAACAAAACATATATCCAAAGAAATCCCCTGATGTTACCCTTGCTTCGCGTAATGGACCCGGCCCAAGGAAGAAGCAGTGCCAGTGGCCCCAAAAACCCAAGGAATCCAAGGAATATTTCCCAATGCGGGAGGGCAACAAAAGGACTTCCTCCCCCCGAGGCAACCCTTTGCAGCTGCTGTTGCAGAAAATGATGGGACAAGAAACCGGGTTGCTTGAACTCCACCGCCAGGAACCAGGGCAGGCTAATCCCGAAAAAGATCACCAATCCCATCAACCAGGGCACTTCTTGGAATTTCCTGCGCTCAAGCACAACAAGAAAAACAAGCAAGGCTCCCAAGGGATAAAGGGCCCCGGCCAGACCCCTGGAGAGCACCGCCATGGCACAAAGCGCAAACCCCAGCAGATGGTAGGTCCTGCGCCCATCCATCAAACCCTTGCAGAAGGAGGCTAGGGCACCGCTCATGAAAAATATGCCCACCACGTCGCTGGAGAGCATCCTGCCGTAGTATTGCGCACCAGGGGTTCCCAAGTACAGGGCCGCACCCAGTATAGCCCATGGTGGCCCAACCATCATGTACACAAGCCAGCCCACAAAAAGCGCTGTTCCCAAGGTGGCCACAGCATTGGGAAGCCGAGCGGCCAGCTCGTTCTTCCCCAACACCTTCATGGAAAAGGCCACCAACCACCCCACCATGGGAGGCTTGTTCAGATATGGAGAGCCGTTGATATGAGGAACGATCCAATCCCCTGTTTCAAGCATCTCCCAGCCTACCTCGGCAAAACGAACCTCCCGGAAATCCCTCAATGGAAGGTCCTGGATCCCCATGAAGAGGGAAAGACTAAGCAGCAACCCCACACCCCAGAGGCCTGCCCTTGTCACAGGGGAAGCCCAGCTTCCAACATTGCTTCTCATAGAACCACCCGATTGGCCCAAATCCCGTGGAGATTGCACTGGGTCTTCACCGTGATCTGCATGGAGGCCCTTCTATGCAGGCTCAGTTGCCACCTGGGAATCAGGTTTCCAGGCTCCAGACTTATTTCGCAGGCCTTAAGATCATCAACCCACACCTGGATCCACTGGAGGTAATGAGCCTGCGTCATGTGGTGGAGCTGTCGGCCAACCCTTATGACAAGCCCCAATGCCTCTTCTTTGCTTTCAGGGGAGATCACCTCCAACAGGGGCACGTGGTCAACCTCCAGTCCTTGGAGTCTTGTAATGTCCTTGGGCCAGTGGACCTCGGGCTCAGGCTTTTTCTCCTGGGAGGATTTGAGCTTGGAGTCCTGGGAAGATTTCTTCTTGCTCTTTTCCGAAGACCGCTGTTGAGCCCAAAGGGAGGTGTTTGCCAATGGAAGTCTCCAAAACACCGCCAAGGCAACAGCCACAAGGCCCATAGCTGCCTTCAGACAAATCCTTCGTTTCATGCCCTTACCCCCTGCGGCTTCTTCCTTGCGATCTTGCTAGAGTTCTGTCCAACTCCCCCAGACCCTCGCCTCGAGCGCCAAGAGGAACTCCTTTATGTCCAGGCCACAGCCAAAACCGCCCAGGCTTCCATTCCCACGGACCAAACGATGACAGGGCACCAAAAGCGGGACCGGATTGCTTCCAGCGGCCCCTCCCACTGCTCTGGCAGCCCCCGGAAGCCCCAAAGACCTGGCCAGCTCACCGTACGAACTCTTGTGACCGTAAGGAATCTCTCTCAAGAGATTCCAAACCTTCATCTGAAAACCTGTGCCCCAAAGATCCAGCTGGGTCTCAAAGCTTCTCCTTTTGCCTTCCAAATACTCCTCAATCTGATCCATGACATCTCTGTTGGCGGCCTGGTCCACCCTGAACTCACAGTCTTTCCTTCTTACCAGCTCTCTCTCCAGCTTCTCTCTAGCCCCCCTCAAGGAGATCCCGCAGACTCCCTTTTTACTGGAGCATATCCACATGGGCCCCCAAGGGCCGCTAAAGCCCGAAATCCAAACGTGCACTGGCATTAGGCCACCTCCCCTCTCACACTCCGTAAAGGCCCAGGCCTTCCAATATGAACTTTAGGGCCTCTTTCATCTCTCAAGGAATTGGTGAATATTACTTCAGCCTTTCCAGGCCGGACAATCCCCAAGTCCCTTTGCCCAGGAGCAAACCCTGGCCTCTATCGCATGCTTCAATTTTTTTTCAAAGCCCCAAAAAAAGTGGTCAGCCCCTTCCAGGATCTCCATCTCTTTGGGCTCATGGAGACAACGAAAGAGATCCTGAACCAAATCCAGTGGGCAAAAGTTATCATGAGAGCCAGCCAGGATCATTTTTCTGCCATCAATAGCTCTTGCAAAGGAAAATTCCCATATCCCTACAGGAGGTGCTACGGCCACCCAACCCAGTATGGGCTCCGTTTCGTGTAGAGCCCGCAATCCAACCCACGCCCCAAAGGAGTATCCCACAAGAACAAACCTGGAGGACTCACAACCCGTCTTACTTCTAAGGAATTTCATAGCTGACTTCACCTGCTGTACCTGCTCCTCCCCCTCGGCCATTGCCCCATGGGCAGCAGACGACTCCCTGAAATTGAATCTGAGCACGCTTGCCCCTATCTCTGCCAAAGCACTGCATGCTGCCAAGACCACATTGTTGTCCATGTTCCCGCCGTAACTGGGATGGGGATGGCAAACCAGCCCTGCCAAGCCACTGCCCAAGAGAAATCTCCCATCCAGCATCAGAGCCCCGTGGGGGATCCAAACCCTTTCCTCTTGCGTTCTTGCTCCCATAAACATGCCCCCTTGAGCTTCAATCCTCCCTCGCTTCCAAACAAGCCAGCCCCTTTTTCATGGGTATCCAGAAAGCAAGGGCCGTAAGCACTCCAAGGAGCGCCAGGCTCACCCCCATGCTCAGATAGCTCCAGATCCCCAAGCTCACCCCAGTAAACTTGGAGTGGAATATCAGGTAAACGGGCATTCCCTCCAGGGTTACCACCGCTCCCATGAAACCCACTGACAGGAGCATGTAGATCAGCCCCCCCATGCCATTGGAAATGTGGGCCGCGTTTTCCACCTGGAACCTGGGATAAATGGCCCCCAGCCCCACACCTAAGCCCGTCAGGGCAAAACTGGCCAGCAACATTGTGGTGGTGGAAAGGACCATCATGAATGGAGCCACCTTCAGAAGGGCATTGGAGGCTATCACCAAAAACTCCGAAAGCAGAGTCAGGGGCAGCAAACTGGTCCAGAATTTGGCCCAAAGGAAGGTCCTCAGGCCAAGGGGGGAAGATCGAATTATCCAGAAAGCCCTTCCTTCCAGACTCACCGCCGGGAACACGAAACGCACCCCCACTGCAGCCACCACAAAACCGGCCAGCCCCATGTTCAGAAATGCTATGAGATTCTGTAGGTACCAGGACTCCAAAGGGGCCTTCTCCAGAGGCAAAGCAGCGAAGTTGTAAAGATAGACAACTATTAGGGCACCCAGCAGCAGAAGTTGAGACCATTGTGAAGGATCTCGAAAGAAGATGAGCACGTCTTTGGCCACCAAGGGACGAAGCCCCGATGGGAAAAGCCTGGCCAGATGGGCTACCACGAAATGCACCACTTGGGAGCGACTCACAGCAGCCCTCCTGCCCTCCTGAGAGCGGGACCAGCCCTTTCTGTACACTGCTTGGGCAAACCAAGCCCCCATGACCACAAAAGCGCAGGCCGTGGACCAAAGCATGGAAAGGAAGAAGGCAGGGAAACCCTTTGTCCCGAAAAGGGACGGAGAGACCACCTGCACCACCCAGTGACTGGGCAGCAAAGGATAGCGAGGCGCATTGAGGGCCACCAAGTATCCCAGCACACCGCTGAAGGTCTCTGGATTAACCAGCCTTTCGGGCTGGAGAAACCTGATGAGCAGGTACAGCCCTACCCCAAAGACAAGGCCCATGATCAACATCACATCCCTGGCCCTTCGTGCAGGGAAAAGGTTGGCCAAACCCATCATGACAGCCACTCCAAGGGCCGCCGAAATAAGAAGGAAGGCGGGAAGGCTCAAGAGCAGCATGAGATAGTAAATCCAGGATGCCCCATAGGCCACCCCGTAAACCAAAAAAACAGGAGTTCCAAAAAGCACCACCATCCATGAGCTGCCAGTGAGGGTCTCCAGCAGTTTGGCCTTGTAGATCTGAGTCGTTTCTATGGGAGCGGCCAGAAGCAGCTCCAGATCCCTGGATAGAAAGAAACTGGAGAATGAGGTAATAACATTGCTGAACACCAATAGAGCCAGAAAGGTCAGCAAAATCATGGAAAGAAGCTTGGCGGCCAGAACATCTCCCAGAGACTCGATGCTCCTAAAATAATTCAGAATCCTCCAGAATCCCCAAAAGGTGCCTGCCCAAAACAGAGCTCCCAATGTCAGAAACAGTAGCAATCTGAGACGCTCTCCGGTCTCCATCCTGCGTCTTAAGGAAAGCCACCATGGAGTTGTGAGTCTCAACCAGGTCAAATCCGTCCCCTACTTGGACAATTGTAAGACCCTTGTGAAGATCCCGGCTGTCTCTACAGGCTCACCTGGAAGGAAGCCCACCCTCAAGGCCCCCCAGATCCTCCCCACCGGTTAGGCGCAGGAATACCGACTCCAGATCCTCTCCTGACTCGCCGGCCATTTTTCTCAATTCCTCTGGAGTGCCCTGGGCAATGATTCGCCCCTTCTGAAGTATGGCTATGCGATCGCACATCTCCTCGGCCACTTCCAGGCTGTGGGTGGACATGAATATGCTGGCACCCCTTTGTTTGGCTTCCTTGCGGAACACCTCCTTGAGAAGCCTGCTTCCTCTGGGGTCCAGCCCTACCATGGGCTCATCCACCACCAAGACCAGAGGTCTGTGTAATAAGGCAGCACACATCACAAGCCTTTGTTTCATGCCGTGAGAGTAATTCTCTATGAGTTGTCCCCGCCATTGCTCCAGCTCGAAAATGCTCAGAAGCTGCTCCATTCTTTGGCGGGTGAGTGCCGCGCTCAAGCCATATATACCTCCCAGAAAAAGCAGAAACTCATCCCCTGTCAACTTCTCATAGAGGAAAGGCCTGTCGGGCACCAGCCCCATGGCGGCCTTGGCTGCCTCGGGCTCTTTGAGAATGTCGTGGCCTGCAATTTCCACGGTTCCAGAGGTGGGTCTGAGAAGACCAGCCATGACCCTGATGGTGGTAGTCTTGCCTGCGCCGTTTGGGCCGAGAAATCCGAAGATCTCTCCGGGCTCCACTTGAAGGCTCACGTCCTCCAGGGCATGAAAGGATCCATAATGTTTTGAAAGATTCCAAATCCTTATCATCGGTGGGCCAAAATCTCCACCTTCAAATTTCCCATCAGGGAGACCAGCTTAGCCTGGCTTTCCAACTCCCCTTCCACGAACTTGATATGTGTTGCATCGGCTGGGAATTGTCCCAACAAGCTGTCAAGGCTGAACCACTGGCCCAGGAAAACTTCGTTCCAGGCATGATAATAAAAACGGCCTTCCATGTACAAGATTCCTGCACAAATCTTGGTGGGAATCCCGGCTGCTCTAGCAAGGGCTGCAAAAAGCACAGCGTGCTCGTTGCAGTCTCCCTGCCTGGTCTTGAGCACCTCTACAGCACTTGGAACACTCAAGGTGGGTAGTTTTTCCAAGTTCTCGTGCACCCAGGCTAGAATCAGTTCCACTGCTTTGATGGCATCTGTTTCTGCCTGTAGAATCTTCCGAGATGTATCCCGTATGGCCGGATCATCGCTTTGAATGAAGGCAGTAGGATCCAGGAAAGCTGCCAGATGCTCTGTCCTGGGATGGGGCAGTTCATAGCTGCACGCTTTCTCCAGATCCTCCTTGAACACCTCCACCTCATACCTGGATCTTCTCTGTCTTGTCCCAACCATAGCAAACTCCGAAAGGTCTGCACCAGACAAACGCACCTTCAGGTAAGAGGTCCTACGAGGTTCCTCCAGATGCCGCTCCGTGGGCACGGACATGGCTCGAAACAGGTCCACCCCCTTGCCCACAGCCCAGCCTTGCCCCAAGGCCTGTTCCCTGCTCTCCCTTAGCATGCTTAGTCCACCAAAGCCCTCTTCCCGAAGCACCTCTCCCTCAGGGTTCACCCAGGCCCGAGAGTGAAGCCCAGCCCAGTGATAGCTGAGCCTCAGGGCATCCACATCCCGCTCCCCCCAACGCACCCTCTCCACTGCCTCCACAACTATTTCCATGGGCTCCATGGCCAAGGTAAAAGGATCCACCATGGGAAATCTATAGCGCTGGCCCGTTTTCAACTGCCCCTGGAGAGCAAGCATATATCGAATGGTCTGGGGTACAAATGGGTTCTCTTTCATTGGAATGCTGATCTCACGAACCCGCCCAGCGGATCGTATCTGAACTGAGAGTTGCGACTCCAGCATCTTACCCTCTGCCTCAAAACGAGTAGGACCGCTTTCCACCCTGGTGAGAAAACTCTTGAGAACAAATCCCTCTGTGGCTTCTACAACTGTGGTGCTCTTGAGCTCCCTGGGTATGCCAAGCAAGCTGAGTCTCAGGAAAGCACTTTCCTCCAACACCCAGCCGTTCTTGGAACGGTGGAGCCGGGTGCTGGCATGGCCTATCTTCTGGCCCTGGGCGTAGATTCCCATCCACTCCTCCCGCTCTTCCAACTCCTTGGCTGCCCCTGTAGCAGGACCCGCCGGAGCGTGAGGCAGGAAGTATTCCCTCCAGATCAAAGCCCCGCACATGACCAGCCACCAAACCACTATTACCACAGAGATCATCCTGCGGCACTTTGGAAAGCGTCTTTTGCCCCCCACAGGACCCATCTTCAACTTTTCTCGCCCCCGAAACGCTCCACCAGCTCAGAAGCATTGCTCCAGGCCAGGTCCAATTCCTGGGAGTTCATTCCTGCCCCCAAACCTATCCTGGCTCTGAAATCAGGCTCCAGGATATCCTGGGGGCCGTGGGTGTCGCTGTTAATTAGGAGCCTGGCTCCGGCTTCCCTTGCCATCCGCACCACCCAGCCGTTGGCCAGGCTATGGCCCTTGCGTGTACTGAGCTCCAAGAACACTCCCGAGGCTGCTGCCGTTGCTGCATCTTCAAGGCTTATAAGCCCGGGGTGGGCCAGCAGATCCACACCTGCCTCCAGGGCTGCCTTGTTGGTGCTGGCTGCCACGGGCTCCACCAGGGTCTCCCCATGAACCACCACCCATTTTGCCCCCATCTGCCTGGCCCGAAGAGCAAGTTTCTCTATGCGGCCAGGAGGCACGTGGGTCAGCTCCACCCCTGGCACCACCAGCGTATTCCATTGCTGACCCAGCTCTTCCACGAATCTAAGCAGTCTGGAAAGCACGAACTCCATGTTAGAACTGTCCACATGGTCTGTTATGGCCAAACATCTGCAACCCCTTTGCTGCGCCCTTTGGAGCAGCTCCGAAGGCAGTAACTCCCCATCGCTGAAGATGGTGTGGGTATGAAAATCAGCAAACCAGTCCTTTGTGATCATCACCTAAGCCCCCCTAGATACAAGAGCCCTACCCCATAGAGAATGTTTGAGACTCTTCTCTATGGCTACCTTCACAAGCTTTCCCTTCATGGAACTGGCGTCTCCCGACATGTGCACTATCCTATAGCTCCTTGTGCGGCCTGTGACCTGATCAGAGCCGCGCACAGAAGGTCCCTCCACCAAAACCTCTTGAAGACTGCCTATGCATCCCTCCAAGATGGAAGAGGTGATGGATTCCTGGAGTTCTTGCACCAGGCGAAGCCGCTCAGCCTTTACCTCTTGGGGAACATTGTCAGGCATCTGGGCCGCCTTGGTGAAGGGCCTTGGAGAAAACTTGAAAGAGTAAATGAAATCGAAGCGAACTTTCTCCAAGAGATCCAGTGTAAGCTTCAGATCTTCCTCTGTCTCGCCTGGGAATCCCACGATAAGATCCGTGCTCAAAGCCATCTCCGGGATGCGTTCCCGTAAGGCATCCACCTTTTTTAGGTAATCCTCCCGGGTATAACCCCTGTTCATGGCCTCGAGAATTCTTGTGGAGCCTGACTGCACAGGCAGGTGCAGATGTTCGCAAACCTTTCCCAGGCGAGCAAAGGCATCCATAAGCTCTGTGGAGAGATCCTTGGGATGAGATGTGGTGAATCTTATTCTCTCTATGCCTTCCACATCCTGTATGGCTTCAAGGAGTCTAACAAATCCTCCCGAATCTCCCAGGGTTCTGCCGTAAGAGTTCACATTCTGACCCAGCAACATCACTTCCTTGACCCCATGGAGGGCCAGTTTCCTGACCTCTTCCAGGATCTCCCCAGCAGGCCGACTCTGCTCAGAGCCCCTCACATGAGGCACGATGCAATAGGAGCAAAGATTATCACAGCCCTGCATTATGGTCACAAAGGCCCTGACCTCTCCTTTGGGAACACGTGGGGAATAATGCAGGCTACCCACATCCTGTGTCATATCCACCCGACAGGATCTAAGCCCTTGTGATGCCATGCGTACAAGCTCTGGAACCACCCCTATTTGATGTGTTCCAAAAACAAAATCCAGGTGGGGTGCTCTCTCCAAGAGCCTTTCTCCAGCCTGTTGGGCCACACAGCCACCCACCCCAAGGATCAAAGATGGCCTCTTCCTTTTGAGTGGAAGCAGCCTGCCCAGGGCGCTGTATACCTTTTGCTCGGGTTTTTCCCTCACACTGCAGGTGTTCAAGATTATGCAGTCCGCCTCTCCAAGATCCTTAGCAACTTCATGCCCCTCTTCTTCCAGCAGTGACAAGATCTTCTGGGAGTCGTTTTCGTTCATCTGACAACCGTACGTAGAAACATATACGCGCATAATAAAGAGCCTTTTCCCCTTGCAGATTGAAGTACGGGACCCCTTGCTTATTCCACGAGCTTGTGCTTGTCCCCGCGGATCTTGGGCCAGTGATCAAATTAGCAGACTCAAAGCCTCTGGGGAAGCTCCCAAGGGTTAAAACCAGCCCATCCCCCAAGAGTCATGCTCAAAAGGCCCATGTTTGAGATAAAAGGAAGGTATGGCCCATCCTCTTGGATGAGCCACCCCTCCTGCCTTGAGCAAGAACCTTTGCCCTCAAAGAGTTGTCAGAGCAGCTCTGGGGAGTTTGCCCCTTGGTTTCAGATATTGGCTTGCTGGGGGAGGTTCTCAGGACTGCTGGACGGCCTGGCTCTGGGGGGGCTCTACGCTGGCAACAGCGGCCTTCTTTTCATCATCAACCAATTTGCGGCCTATGGGGCAACCCTCGCAAAGACCGAGTCCTTTCTTAAGAACATAGTGGAAGGAATCGTCCTCGGATACGGTTTCAAAGGCCTTTCCCAAAGCAGCCCTGTACCTCTTCATGCAGGCCTTCTTTGAAATCAGAAGAAGGCCCGGTTGATGAGGACAGACAATCATCTCCCGTCTATGTTCCTCCATCCAGTTGTTTATGTCTTGATCCTTGATGTAACCCATTGTTTGCTTCTCCTCCTTAGATTCTAGCTCACCTCTTGAAGGTATTTTGAAACCATGCACCAACAGTCTAATCACTCCTTATCGTAAGTCCATAGGGGAAGTGCAGGTGGCAAACATTTTTTTTGACAACTTCCCCCCCAGAAAGTTCCACATATCCCTGCCCACAAGCCCATTTTCCCCTCACCCTTACTCCAGATAGAAATCATGCCAGGGCGCTTGGTTTTGGCACCCATGCTTCCTGCCTTGGCCCATGGCCTTTTTTCATTAAGACGAAAATTTTTTCTTCAGGTTCACCTTTTCGGGGGAAAAAAAGAATTTTTCACCTGCTGGCCCAAATCTTTGGGCATGCGCCAGGGGCCTTTGTGGCAGGCGCTTAGTACATCAGCCTCCTGACCACCTGGGGAATAACTCGTTGGGAATCTGGAACTGATCCAGGATTTTTCCCACCACATGCAGGATTAGCTGCTCCATGGTGGATGGCTTGTGATAAAAGCCAGGGATGGGTGGTAGTATGACGGCTCCCAGCTCTGCAGCCTGACACATGAGCCTCAGGTGGCCAAGATGTAAGGGAGTCTCCCTTACTGCCAGAACCAGTCTTCTTCGTTCCTTAAGGCATACATCCGCAGCACGCACCAGCAGGTTATCGTTGTAGGAGTTTACTATGGCCGAAAGGCTCTTCATGCTACACGGTACAACAGCCATCCCCTCTGTTATGAAGGAGCCGCTGGCTATGGGGGCTGCATGGTCCCTCCAGTCATAAACCACCGTGGCCAGACTCTCCACTTCCTGGATGGAGCAATGGGTTTCCAGTGAGATGGTTTTCTTTGCAGCATCCGTGATCACAAGGTGAGTCTCAACCCCCTTGTCCCTCAATGCCCTGAGCAACTCCACCCCATAAACTGCACCGCTTGCGCCGCTGATACCTATTATCAGACGTCCTGATCCCCATGCTTTCATGTGATGGTACTCCAGTTCTTTCCTGGACCCCCCATGGATCTCCCAAGCCCACGTGGTCCTTTTGGAAGCAGCTCTTGGAGCGACTCTACTAAAGCCCCTGGAGCACTCTGAAGGTATGTATCCTGGATTTCTCTTGCCTTGGCCTGCAAATCGGCTCAGACACCCTCACCCTCTGGGCAGCTTGCTTGTTCTATTTCCATGATACGGTACCCGGCCTGTCTCAAGCTCTGGATCAGCTCTTGTGGCCTTTGGGTCTCCACCCTGAGCACCACCTTGACACCCGTCCCCTCTTTCTGATTCAGGGTGAAGATGCTTCGCAACACCGCCTGTGTCTGCTCCACTATCTGGGAGATTTCTCTAAGGGTCGAAGGCCCCATTGGTACATCCCTTAAGGTAATTCCCACCCATTCTTGCCTCACACCCAGCACCTGGGCAAAGGTCTCGAATATCTCCTCGTATGAGACGGTTCCCACCAGCTTCCCTGCCTCCACAACGGGGAAAAAGCTTATCCCGAGCTCAGCACCTTTTCTCATGGCTTCTTCCACTGGCTCATCTGCGGAAATGGCCTTGGGCTTTCTTATCATCAGGTCCTTTACCTTGAGCCGCTCATTGAAATAGCGCAGCTCATAGACATTCTGCCTGGAGGTCACGTATGTGGCGGCCTCGTACAGGTCTCTTCTTCGAAGCACACCGCGCAGCACACCGTTGTCCACTACAGGCACGTAACGCAAACCATGGCGTTGTATGAGCTCCTGGGCCTCGCTCACGAGGGCGTCGCTATGAATACTTACAGGATCCTTCCGCATCCAGTTTCTTACAATCATTACCAGCCTCCTGCAAAAGCTCTTCCATGAGCCTGACCGCTTCCAGCGCAAAGCTCTCCTGGTTTATGTGGGCTTCCACCCGCCTTATCTTGAAATCCGGGGGAAGGGCCCCTTCCAAGGCAGACAAAAGCGCTTCTCGAGAACCAGGATCATGAAGCGGCATCCCAGGCCCATCAGCCTCTGACCAACCCAGGGCCGGCACCAAGATCCTGATGGGTGCCGGGTAATTCTTGATCCGCGCTGCCAGATCCTCCCCAAGCCTGGCCGACTCCTGCGGCTCCAAGCCTATGGCCGAACGGAAATCGTAAAAAAAGAGCTTTCGGTCCCTGTACGCCTCCGGCACCGAGTGCTTTGTGAACTGAAGCACTGCACAGTCAAGACCTCCAGGCACTATTAGCCTGGGCAGCGCCTTGCCCCTGCCCGGACAAAGCCTGGCTTTCCCCGCCCCCTGGCAATACCCCCCAAACATGTCGTCGGCCAATTCATGCAAGGCAAGATCCAGGATTGCATTGAAAAAACCGCGGGCAGCCATTTCCTCCATGGCTCTGCCGCCTGTGCCATTGGCGTGAAAAACCACCACCTCATAACCTTTGTTTTCCAGAAGCTCTCTGATGCGCTGAGCAGCCTCGCTCACAAAACCAAAATTGGTCATGGCTATGCTGCCGCGCCTGGAAGGCGGTTCCCACCGGGCCCGTGCCATGGCGCAGATGGCTGCAGCTGCCTGGTCCAGGATCTTTCCCGTAACAGAATTGATCCCCACCAGATCAGCCACGCTGTGTATCATGGTTATATCGCATGTGGATACTATCTCCGAGAGATCTCTGGAGGCCACCGTGGAGACCATGACCTTGGGAAAGCCCACAGGCAGATCTCTCATGACCGCCGTTGCCATGTGAGTGCCTGTGCCCCCTCCACAGGATATCAAACCACAGATTTCTCCCCTTTTCTGGAGGCCTATTACCTCTGCCCTTGCTGCCTTGAGCACTCTCTCCACTGCCTCTTCCCTGGCCAGCTTCCCCCTGAGGCCCAAGTCCAGGTCTGGAGGAAAGGCTGGGGGGCCCAGAGTGCCTATGTTTATTGTCAACACCGGAATCCCACGTTTGAGTACCGCCTCTCTAAGAAAAGAAAACTCCTCCCCTTTGGAATCCAGGGTGCCCATGAGTGCTATGGAGCCCATATCAGTTTGGCTCCTGGCCCGTATCACAGCCCAAGTTGAGTTGCAACATCCGCAGGCTGGCTAAGATTCTCCTGGTGTTCCTCTCTATGGCCTGAATGCCATGGCATTGATCCAGAAGCTCCTGGGCGGTCTCTTGCATCCTGGTCACTAGGCCCGCCAGCCTCTGGGGGTCCACAGCGGATTCCTGAAAATCCCTACCTGGACTCTCTTTCATCAAGATCCTCCATGGGTCTTACGCAGGTCCTTGAAACGTCTTGCTTTCACTTCGTAACGCGGCAGAGATCCATAAGGGTGGAAACTGATCTCGTAGCCCAGATTGGTCTTGATCCTCAATTCCTGTATGAGCCTGGAGAGCACTTCCTGCTGGCGTGATTGGGCCCAGGGCTGCAGTTCCACTTTCAGAGCGATCTTTTCGGTGTCCTTCTCCCTGCTGACCACCACCTCATATTCATCCCCCAGCTCGGGGATGGACCTTACCACGTCTTCTATGGCCGTGGGAGCCAACAAGACTCCCTTCACCTTGGTTATGTCATCCGCCCTTCCCAAAACGCCTCCCTGTATCAACCTGAAGCTCCTGCCGCATCTGCAAGGCTCTCGGGACCACATGATGATGTCTTTGGAGTCAAACCTCACACAGGGTTGGGCCAGGCGATCAAAGGCAGTGATCACCATCTTGCCGGGTCTTTCAGGCTCTTGGATCAGCCTGCCTGTGTCCAGATCTTCGATCTGGACCAGGAACATGGCCTCGTTGACGTGAAGCCCCCCTGGCTGCTCCTCACACTCGTAACTCCAGGCTCCTATCTCAGTAGCTCCCACATGGTCAAAGACCTTAGCTCCCCAGGCCTCTTGGATTCTGTGCTTGGTGGCAGGCACACTTGCCCCGGGCTCCCCGGCACAGGTTATTCTTCTGACCCAGAGGTCTTTAGGAGGATCCAGGCCCAGCTTTTTCCTTGCCACATCAGCCATGGACAGGATATAGGTGGGAGTTCCCATCATGGCTGTGGCCCTAAGCTCCTGCATCTTGAGAACCCTCGCCTCTGTGTTTAAAACCCCTCCCGGCACCACCTCGCATCCCAATTTCTCCGCACCGTAATGACCGGCCCAAAAAGCCACAAAAACGTTGTAACCAAAGGGTATAAACACCCTGTCCCGACTCCTGTAACCCTGTGCATACAGTATGTAAGCCCAACACTCGGACCACCATTCCCAGTCCTCCCATGTGTCTGGCTGGTATACGGGCTGACCAGTTGTGCCGCTTGTCTGGCGAAACTCGGTCACTTCCTCCAGGGGCACACAGAGCATGTCTCCATAAGGATATGGCTCCTTGCTCTGAATGGAGCGCATCATGGATTTTTCCACCTTTGGAACCTTTGCAGCATCCTCCAGGGTTCGGATATCCTCTGGCTTGAGGCCGGCATTGTCGTAGAGTTCTCTGTGGAACTTGGAACGGTTGTAGGCCCAAGAAAGAATCCTCCTGAACTTCCTCAACTGAAGCTCACGGATCCTCTCCTCAGGCATGGTCTCCAAGAGAGGATTCCACATGCGACTTGCATTGGGATGCATAAGCTCCTCCCCAGCCAAAGATTCAATTTCCAACTAATGGGGACTCTTTCCAAGATTCTTGACTAATCTTGGACCCTTCCCAAGGCCTCTACCAGAGCTTCCACCACGGCCCTGGCAAAGGCAGGCTCGTTTATATGGGCATCCACCTCCCTAACGGTAATGGCCGGATCCAAGGATCCCTTCAACACTTGGAGGAAATGGCTGTCCACCTCAGGGTCATGAAGGGGCCCTCCCTCCACGCTCAGAGAAGAAAAGCCTCTGACAGGCACCACAAAGAATACCAGCTCCTTCCTGGGATGCTGATTCAGCCTGTGAGCCACCTCCTTGGCCACCATTTCCACTTCCTGGGCGGTGGTCCTGGCCTGGACCCTCATGTGATCCTGTACCAGAAGCTTTCTTTGGGCAAGACCTCGATCAATCCAAAGAGGGTCACCTTTTTCTTTGCGTTCAATGGGTCCACAGCTTAACATGTCGAACCCGCAAGGCGTCAAGATATAAGGAGTTTTGCTCCTAACAGCCCCAAGCAATCTTGATGGCCCTGCATCCCTGTTCCCCCCCAGGAGGTGCTCGCTTAAACCCGCTGGCACCAGGTCCACAAATGCTTGGAAGAGACCTTGGCCCACCAAGTCTTCGGCAGCCCGGTCCCCCATGCCCGTAGCGTGAAAGGAGATGACATTGTAGCCTAGCTCCTCCATCATTTGCCGCACTTGCTGGGCGCCCTTGTCACAAAAGCCCAGCTCGGTCAAAGCCACAGAGGGACGTTTCTCCCCGGCCACAGGAAGCCAGTTCTCCACCATTCCGCAGATGGCTCCACAGGCGTTGTTCATGAGAGTCCGCACCAAAGGGTTCATACCCACCGTATCCACCACGGTGTGCATGACCGTTATATCCCTCAGCCCCAGGAACTGGGAAAATTTTCCGGCATAGGCAGGCATGGCCGCGGCACTGGAGACAAGCAGCTTGGGGAACCCGAAGGGAAGAGCTCTCAGAGCAGGCAGGGCAATGGTGCTGGTGGTCATTCCCCCAACGGCCACCACCCCCCTTATGCGATGGGACAGCTGAAACTCCAATATTTTCTCGGTCAAGCCCTGGGACATCAGGCTGGTGGCCTTCTCCCTGTTGCTCACCGCCAGTTCTCTTATGGAACCGCTTTGAATTCCTCCCAATCGGGCAAGCTCCCCACTGCTCACATCTGGGGCCTCTCGGGGGGAAATCCCCCCGATTCCCAGGCTGGTATCAATGAGCAGAGCCTCCATACCCTTGCTTCGTATCCTCTGGCAGAGGAAGCTTAGGGCCTCCTGCCTTTCATCCAGCATTCCCACGATTGCTACTGCCACTTTCTTTCCCCTCCCCTCTTGCATCCAAAATCACAAGCCCAATTCACCCCAGCGTTCCTTAACCCTCTTGACCACATCCTTGTCCAGCTCTATGGGTATGGGCTTGTCTTTCCACTCATATGGAATTGTGGCATCTATGAGAAGCCTTCCCGTTATGTCTCTGGAATCTATGGGCAAGGATGGATCCAGAGGGGTGGATCTGCCCCTTCTTATGATTTCGCACCTGTTGGGCTGCGCCCTGAAAGAAAGAGCATAAAGGACTCTTGGCAGATCCCATGGGTCTATGTCTTCATCCACGACTATTACTGTCTTGAGCCCGTAGGCTCCCATTTCAGTTGAAATGGCCGCAGTTAGAACCTGATTGGCATGACCCGGATACATCTGCTTGATGGAGATGATTGCCAACATCCTGCCTGAGCCTTCCGGAGGGCAGTAAACGGCCTTCAGCCCTGGAATGCGCATATCCACCAGCTGCTGCCACAGGGTGGCCCCATAGGTCAAGGCCATGGTCATGTGGGTATCGGTGACAGCCCTTCCCACGGTGGTGCCCCAAAATATTGGATTATTCCTGAAAGTTACACATTTCACCTCAATGTAGTTGCGCTCATCTGTTCCCACTCCCGAGTAATAGCCGGTGTACTCTCCAAAAGGCCCCTCGGGCATGGTCTTGTTGGGATCCACGATGCCTTCCACAACTATCTCGGCGGTGGCTGGCACCGGCAGATCGTTGGTCTCAGCTTTCACCACCTCTATGGGACATCCTCGAATGGAGCCAGCCAGATCATACTCGCTTACGAAGGCAGAAACCCTGGCAGCCCCCATGAGAAACAGCAAGGGGTCGCATCCCACTACAGCCGCTACGGGCATGGGCTTCCCAAGCGCTTGGTACTTCTTGAGCATTATGTCGGCATGTTTTCCTTTTATGAACTGTGTGCCCAGGAGGTTGTTGCCCAAGAGTTGAAGCCTGTATGTGCCAAGATTGACCCACCCTGTCTCTGGATCGCGGCTCAGCACGAAGACAGCCGTGCCAAAGAAACGCCCACCGTCTCTGGGATAGAACTTGGGCACAGGGAACCTGTAAAGATCAACTTCTTCTCCCCGCATGATGTTTTCCTTGCATGGTCCTGTCTCCACCCACTTGGGAGGGATCTTCTGCTGATTTTTCTCCACCCACAGCCGCATCAGATCCACCAGAGTTGAATCCAAGGGGGCTCCCACTATGAGAGCCAGTCTTCTGGTAGTAGTGCAGACACTGGTGAGAACCGGTGTGTCATAGCCCTTGACCTTCTCGAAAAGAAGAGCAGGGCCAGCCTTCTCCTCGTTCAACTTGGCTATGTGGGAAAGCTCCAGATTCCAATCCACCTCCGCCTTGATCCTTTTGAGCTCCCCTTTGCTCTCCGCCAATCCAATCCATTCTCTAAGATCCATGCCTTCCTCCTAAAAATTGAGAATCTCATGAAGGGAATCCCTCCATGCATCACTCAATCTCCCACCCTGAAGGGCTTCATTGCCCTTTCCATGAGCAGGTCCAAGCCACTTTTCTTTCCCAGCAAAGGGCCTGTCTTGCGCTGGCTCCATACGGTCTCGGGCCTGCTTTGCAGGATCAAGACATTGCCTGGAGCCATCAGATCCTTGTCTATGGCCCATTCGATGTCCATGGGTCTGCCATAATGGGCTTCCACTGCTTTGCCGATTTGGGCCAGGTTCACCACATCCTCGTCCAGCATGCACTGGTTTTCCTGTCTCTCCTCGGGAATTGGGACCTTGATAACGCTTTGTGTCTCCGGATCTGTGGTGAAGTAGCAGTGTTTGCGGGATATGGTTCTACTTATGATCTGCATGCTTACCTTGTCCACCACGAATTGGTCAGGGGTACACTCCCCGCTTACCACACTTTCCCCGAAGCCCCAGTTGGCGTCTATGACTATGCGAGAGAGATCCCCTGTGGCAGGATCCAAGGTAAACATGACTCCAGCGTTCCAGGAATTGACCATCTTTTGAATACCCACGGATATGGAGACACCCTCATGGGAAAAACCCATTCGTACTCTGTAGCCTATTGCCCTGGCCGAAAACAGACTGGACCAACACCTTTTTACATGTAAGAGCAGATCATCCATGCCCCGGATCCAAAGGAATGTGTCCTGTTGGCCAGCGAAACTGGCATCCGAGAGATCTTCTGCAGTGGCGCTGGATCTGACGGCCACAGGCAAGGCAGGCACCTGACACATGCGAGAAAGCCGCCTATAGGCCTCACCTATGTCGTCTTCCACTTCCATGGAAATGGGAGCACCTTCCATGAGAGCCCTTATCTCGAGGCTGGCCTTCTCCATGGAAGCAGGATCCTTTTGGTCCATATCATTCAGGATTTGGTTGATCTTACCCTGAAGGCCTGATGCTGTCACAAACTCCTGATATGCATGAGTGGTCAGGGCAAAACCCGGTGGCACTGGAATGCCAGCCCTCATGAGCTCCCCAAGGCTGGCATTCTTGCCCCCTACCAGAACCACGTGTTCTTTGCCCAGCTGATCCAACCAGACTATCCGACTCATATAATTCTCCTCCGCCCTTGAAATTACACAGGAGAGGTGAGACTAGGGGTTTTGCCCCTCTTTTCCAAAGCAAGCTCTTCAGGCCCGCTCCAAGAGTGTGACTACTCCTTTGTCTCCGTTGACACGAATCAGATCCCCGGTCTTAATGACCCCCGTTGCTATGCCAACTCCTGTGACGGCCGGAAGACCATATTCCCTGCAGACAATGGCTGCATGGCTGGTAAGCCCTCCGATGTCCGTGACCACAGCCTTGATCTTTGTAAAGACCGGAGCCCAGGAGGGGTTGGTGGTGGGACATACCAGGATCTCTCCGGGCTCTATGGAGGTGATCTCCTCCAGCAATTTTATGACCCTTGCCTTACCTTCAACCGTACCCGCAGAGGAAGCAAAGCCTTTTACCTCAGTGACCTCCTCAGGGCTTACGGTGCCTGCCTTGAGCCACTCGTCCACCTTCTCTGAGGTGACACCCCAGAGCATGACCGTGAATGGCTCTGCTATCTCCTCAGGAACCGTTCCCAAGGCCGGAGGAGGGCTCCAGCTTCTGGCTGCCTTTAGGATGGCCCTTCTCTTGGAAGCCTTCTGCTTCCAGAAGGCAGCTCTTGCTGGCACGCCCTCTCCAAGGGCATAGGCCGTGACCATGTCCTCTATGATCATGGGAACCTCGAAGCGGTTGAAGAGGAACAGGTCATCCGCCTCTTCCAGCATGCCATAACGCTTGAGAAGATCTGCCAACTGCCACATTTTCTCGAAGACTATGGTATGGAACCAATGCTCTACCCAAAAAAGATGATCTTCTGCATAGCGGTATATGGTTCGGCAGGTGCGATAGGCATCCTCAAAGGCCTTGCGATCATCTTCATTGGGGATCAGTTTCCTGTACTCCTCGGCCATTCTTTCTCTTTCTTTTTCGATCTCTTCCAGATACCGCTCTATGCGTTCACCCCTGTCCAGCCTTTCCACATAGCTGCGCAGGTAGCTGAAGGGAACCTCCATCCTATTTATCCAGCTTCCTTCATAATGGAACCATCCGCTTCCGCAGGAGGCATAAAACCAAGGCCTCTTTACCTCTTCCAGGTGCCTTAGCCATTCCCTGCCTTCCATAGTCTTGGACAGAGCCTGAAGCTTGGCTGCAGGGGGATCGTCGTTTCCCAGGACCGCCTTGACAGATGGCATGGTGGAGGCCAGCCTGGCCAACTTGCACAGCTCTTCTTCTGGCCTGTACATGGTCACCACTGCACCGGCCACCAGCTTGCCTATGGTGCTTTCACTGATCCCTGGGAAGAGCTTTCTGCAGGTATCGGCAAACATGAGATACCCCAAATATGAGAGGTTCAAGTACTCAAAGTGGTATTGCCAGCCCTTTATCACCGCATTGACCAGCCGATCATAGGCATCCATGATTTCGAAGGAGGTGAAATACCCTCGGGGAGCCGGGAAAACCACCTCATCGGGTTCGAAACCCGGTAGCTCCTTGGGGATGGATAACTCCTCCAGGGAGTCTCCAAGTGCCCTGAACTTCTTTAGCCACTCTTGGTAGAGTTCGTCGAAATGCTCGAAAACATAGAAGACCCTCTTTTGGAAAAACTCGGCTTTTTTCTGGATGAGCTCTGGCGGTGGCGGCTCCACCGCGCAGATGAACATGTAACAGCCCACCATGCGCTGGGCCACACCTTGAGCCGGAGGAATACAAAAAACCCTTGTGTTGTATTGGGAAAGGGAGATCTGCCAAGCCTCATGGAATATGAGATCCCATGGGTACATGGGATCCGGGGCATGGATCTTATCATGGTACCAAAACTGCCTGTCTTCCCACTGAGCCCGCTCAGGGCTGAAAAGATAGTAAGGCGGGTACATCTCCTCCCATCCTTGCAGTTCAGGGGGATATTCCATCTCTGAGGGCCTCGGGAAACCTGTTCTAGCCATGGCTCACCTCCTTAGCTTTTAGTTGACTGAAAAGGGATCCTCTCCCAAGGAAAAATCCAGGCCCAGACCAATAGCAATTCTGCTGCAGAGAATTCCAGGTCCATGAACCACGGGCTTCTGACGCATGGAGCTGCAAGGGGCTCAGGAGAATCTTTCAGCAACCGAGAGGATCATGCAGCGGCATTAAGACTCTTAAGAAGATCGAGAATTCGCTGGATCTTGTAAAAAGGCCCCTGGGATTCCTTAGATACACCCTTGCGTCTTGGGAGTCAAATTTTATATTCTTATACCATGCATAAGCTTTTCTTATGATCCCTTAGGATTCTACCTCTATGATCAACTTCAATCAGCTAAGAGCCTTTTGGGAGGTGGCCAGAAAAAACAGCTTTTCCAAGGCTGCCCAATCCCTTTTTGTGACCCAACCGGCAGTCAGCTCTCAGGTACGCTCTTTGGAAGAGGCCACTGGGCTCAAGCTTTTCCGCAAGAGGGGTCGACAAGTGGTGCTCACAGAGTCCGGCGCAGAACTCTTCCAATATGCCCATCGCCTCTTCGAGCTGGAAAGGGAGATGGAGGCAGTGGTGGCACAGATGCACAAGCTGGAGCGTGGGGTGTTGAAGGTGTGCACAACCAAGACCTACGCCCGCTATCTCATGCCGTCTATAATGACCAGGTTTCACGCAGCCCATCCAGGCATAAAGATAGTCCTGGAAGAGGGAAGCTCATTGGAGATGTGTAGAAGCCTCCTGGAGCTCAGAAACGAGTTGGGAGTGCTGGCAAAGGTAGAAGAGACCAAGAGAATCCAGTTCATACCTTTCAGAAATGAAAGAATAGTCCTCTTTACATCTCCCCGACACCCTTTTGCCTCCAGAGAAGCAATACGCTTCTGTGACCTGGAGGGTCAGCCCGTGATCATGAAGGAAAAAGGCTCCGGCACCCATGCCTTGGTAACACAGTGTTTCGCCCGCCACGGCATGGTGCCCAATGTGCTTGTGGAAACAAGCAATGTAGATTTCATCAAAGACATGGTGAGCAAGGGGGAGGGAATTTCATTTCTGGTGGAGCAGGCTGTGCGAGAGGATGTCCGAAGGGGGCTTGTCAGCACTGTGATCCTTTTGGATCAAGACATGGAGCTTCCTGTTTTCATCGCCATAAGAGAAGCAGATAAGCTTTCCCCATCGGCCAAGGCTTTTCTGGATATACTTCTGTACATCAGGGAAGAAAAAACCTCTGGAAACTCCACGGCCTCTTCTCCAGAAGGCTGAATCACAGCTCCTCACAGAGCAAAGACCTCTCCTTTTTCCACCCTCATGATCCCGTAAAGAAGTGCTTCCTGAAGCGCTGTCATGGGATCCATATGGAACCTGGGAACACTGCAATAACCTTGCACAGGAAGTTGCACAGGCTGAGATACTATCATAAGCTCCCCTATCCATCCAGCAGCAGCCTTTCTTGTCCAGGCCAGGAGTCGAAATCCTTTGTACTCCAGCTCCAAATCACCGCCAAGGGACGGCGTTTCCCCAATCTGCTCGGTCTCCCCCAGGGGCCCCAGGATCAAGAAGCAAGGTACACACATCCTTAGCCTCCCCAGGCCATAAATTCATATGGTGAGCTTCTGAACAAAACAAGGCCATCCAACCCATCATGGGTTTGTGCCATTCATCAGTCTTCTTACCTGCTTTATGTCCTTGACCCTGGATGGCAGCAGTTCCATCCTCCCCTTGCCCATCATCTTGAGCCCCACCCCAATGTCCTCGAACAACCTCCTGGTGGCCAGCTTGTAACGCATCATGAGCCCCAGTTCATAAACCCTCCCCCAACGCTTCACCTCACCCAAAAAGGCCCTGTGAAACTCCATTATCCCGGGCTCCCCCACCTTCACCCCGCTCTCCAGGGCCATCTCCCTCAAAGCATCCATCATGGCTGGAATATTCACCCGGTTGGGACACTGGCTCAAACAGGAGTAACAGCCCACACACAACCAGATGGCCCTGCTCTCCAGAACCTCACGCCTCATGCCCCTCTGTACCATACGGATGATCTGGTTGGGGTTGTACTCCATGGCCTCCACCACAGGGCAGCCCCCACCACAGCTCAGACACTGGTAACAACCATTGAAGCTCTGACCGCTTCGACGAGAAACCTCCTCCAGAAAGGAACTCTTTCCCATCTTGCGCCCCCGATCTCCCATAAATGATCTTCTTTCCTGTAAGTTATCGCCCCACCCACCCAGAGTCAATGTTGCATGATGCACTTTGAAGATTGCATGAACATCTCACGGCTGTTACCTTATCTTAAAGAGAACCTTTGAGGTCTGGGAAAATGCATTTCAGGTTGCTGGCCGTGCATGCTCATCCTGATGATGAATCCATAGGCACTGGGGGCACCCTCGCCCTTTACGCCAGGAGAGGAGTTCATGTGGTATTGGTCTGTGCCACGAGGGGCGAGGAGGGGAAACTACATGGCGTGAATCCATCAGAGGACCCGGCCACCATAAGAACCAGGGAGTTGGAGGCAGCCTGCAGGATTCTTGGAATTGAGGATGTAAGATTTTTGGGTTACAGGGATTCCGGGATGGCCGGCACCCCGGCCAATTCTCATCCTGAGGCTTTCTGCAATGCAGACCCTCTAGAGGCTTCCAGGCAATTGGCCGGGATATTGAGAGAGACTAGGCCTCATGTTGTGATCACTTACAATGAGAGGGGCTTTTACGGCCACCCTGACCATGTGGCAGCCAACAAGGTTACCAATCTGGCCTTGGAGGAAGCCCGCAACCCAGGCCCTCGGGGAGAGCCACCATGGGAGGTGCCCAGACTCTTTTACACAGCAGCGCCCAGGAGTCGTCTCCTGAGATTGGACCAGTTCCTCAGGACTCAGGGCAACACAGGATTACCTTACTCTGTTGAGATCTTGGGAACCCAAGATGATGAAATAACCGCCTGGATCGATGTGAGAGAGGTCCTGCATCTCAAGCTCAAGGCCATTTCTTGCCACAGGAGTCAGCTTGGCCCACATAGCCTCTTCTCCAGGCTTCCATCATCCCTATATGAAGAGGCATGGGGAACCGAATGTTATGTTTTGGCCAGGGGCACATATGGAATACAGGAAAAGATCTCGGATCTTTTTTGGGGTCTTCCATGAACATGGAACTCGCACAAGGCATGCAGAGATTTAGCCCCAGGCCAAGGCCGCGGACCCCAATTCCCCCAGGCCCGCAGCCTTCCCCTAGACCTAGCTCTTTACCAATACCACCAAGGGTTCCAGGGATAGTAGTAATAGTAGTACCCCGGCCAGCCGTACCACCAGCTGGGGTAATAGTACCATCTCCAGCCATAGTGATGATGGTGTCTGTGCCAGTCCCTATGGTAATAAGGCCTGTGAGAGCCCTGCCACCTATCAGAAGACCTGTATCCGGAGTGGTATCTCTGATAGCGGCCACCCGATGCTTCGCTTCGGGCCTTCTGGATGTAAGCACCCTGATGTGCTTTGCTCAGGTAGCTTTTTTGCTGGGTTTGTGCCAGGGCCTCTGGGCCAAGACTCCATCCAAATCCCACAAGCAGTCCACTAAGGAGAATGACCTTGAAGCTTTTGTCTAGTATTTTCATTTTGACGCCCTCCCTTCTTTACTCATTTGGACTAGGGAAGGCACCTGGGGGTTTAATCCTTGCCTGGAAAATATTTTGCCCAAGAAAAGCCACTATCCATGGCTTCCTGTTGGGCATTGCCCTGGCTGTGGCTTGGGTTCAAAGCCAGGCCGATACCAGGACCCCCCGCAGTTTTTCAGGAAAGGTAAGCGGTGTCCGATCAGGCCACACACTCATAGTGCAGGAGGGGGACAGGACTCACAAGGTCAACTTGTACGGAGTTGTTTCTCCTTCCCCAGGGGCTCCTCAGGCAGAGAAAGCCAGGGCCTTCCTGGAGCAGATCGCCTTTGGAAGGATGGTAACAGTTGAGGCAGTTGCCCCTTTTAGCCCAAGGGTTTTGTACGCCTTCGTGCAGCTGGGAGATCAAAACTTAAACGAAGAGATGATTAGACAGGGCCTGGCGTGGGTTAACCAAGAGGCATGTGCCATGGAGATCTGCCAAAGGTGGAAAACTTTGCAGGAGGAGGCCAAGGCCGCCCAACGTGGCATCTGGAGCGATCCATCCAAGGCTCCCATCCTGGAGAAAGGGCGTGGTAAGAGCCGTCCAAAGAGAAAAGGGTCAGACTTGCATCTGACCCCTAAAGCTCCTTTGGCGTCCCCAACGGGATTTGAACCCGTGTTGCCGGCTTGAAAGACCGGTGTCCTGGGCCTAGCTGGACGATGGGGACTCACATCAAACCATTGGGCCGTGCTGGATTCGAACCAGCGGCTCTCTGCTTAAAAGGCAGATACTCTACCTGGCTGAGTTAACGGCCCAGGCTGACTTGATCTCAAATTATAACCCATAGGCAGCAGCACACCAAGCCCCTAACCAAGACAGGCCCTAAGGCCCAAGAATCACTTGGGAGCTTGAGTCCCAAGTGGAAAATATTCTTTGTGGAAAAACATGATGCAGGCTGAGCCATGGGCTTTTTCGTGCGGCTATCCTCTCTTGCATGGATTCTGTATCATCACGGTGTCATTTCTGGTGGCCCCCACTGACACCAGGGCCACCGGAACATCCGCCAGCTCCTCTATCCTCTTGATGTAACGTTGTGCATTCTTGGGGAGTTCTTCCACGTCCCTGGCATAGGTTATTTCCTCCTCCCAGCCTCTGAGCTCCTCGTATACAGGCACACACTCGGAAAAGACCTCCAGTGAGCAGGGAACTTCTTCTAGCTTCTTGCCCTTATATTCGTAAGCCACGCATATCTTCAAAGATGGAAGCCCCCCCAGCACATCCAGCTTGGTGATGGCCAGATCCGTTATGCCATTTAGGCGAACAGCATCTCTCACCAGGACCATGTCCAGCCAGCCGCAACGCCTGGGCCTTCCTGTAGTGGCTCCGAACTCCCTGCCTTTCTCCCTTAGATTCTCTCCAAGCTCGTCCTGCAGCTCTGTGGGAAATGGGCCGGCTCCCACTCGGGTTGTATATGCTTTCACAATGCCCACCACCCCGTGGATCCGGGTAGGTCCTACTCCGGCCCCCACACAGGCATTGCCCGCCACGGTGTTGGAGGCCGTCACAAAGGGGTAGGTGCCGTGGTCCAGGTCCAGAAATGTGCCTTGTGCCCCTTCGAAAAGCACACTTCTGCCCGCCTTGATCTCCCGGTCCAGAAACACCGAGGTGTTTGCAACAAAAGGAAGCAGCTTTTCCGCATACCCCTGGTATTCCTCCAGCACATCCTTGGCACTGAAGGGCTTTTCCCCGTAGCGTTCCTTGAGCTGGAGGTTCACCTCCTTGAGCTGATCCTGAACCTTTTTCTTTAGGATCTGAGGATCCCTCAGATCCACCATCCTGATGCCTCGGCGACCAGCCTTGTCCTCATAGGCAGGGCCGATGCCACGCCCGGTGGTGCCAATGGCTCCTTTGCCCAGTGCCTTCTCCCTGGCTAGGTCCAAGGCCCTATGATAAGGCATGATCAGATGGGCAGCCTCACTCAGCACCAAATTCTCAGTGGAAATCTTAACCCCCCTGGCTTCCAGTTCCTGGATTTCCTCCAGCAAAACCTTGGGGTCTACCACCACGCCATTGCCCACTACACACTTCTTTCGGGGGTGCAGCACCCCGGATGGAATCTGGTGAAGCACCAGAGGCTTGCCCTCCACCACTATGGTATGGCCCGCGTTGTTCCCCCCCTGGAATCTAACCACCACGTCCACGAACTCGGCCAGGATGTCCACCACCTTGCCTTTGCCTTCATCACCCCATTGTGTGCCCACGACTATTATGTTTCCCATTCTGCCTCTACTCCGGTTGCTTTCCCTGAAAAATCACAATTCCACCTGGATGACCCTGACTATGTGCTCCAGATTCTGGATTTCCTCCAAAACATTCTTGGCAATGGGATCATCCAGGTGGAGAAGGGAGACTGCCATTCCACCCAAGCGGTCCCTGCCGAACTGCATCATACCGATGTTGATCTTGTTACGGCCCAACGTAGTTCCGATATTGCCTATGACACCTGGCCTGTCCTCGTTGTAAATGAAAAGTATGTTACCTTCGGGAACGGCCTCCACCAGGAAGTTGTTTATCCTCAAGATACGGGGGTTTCTCTTGCCCAACAAGGCTCCAGATACTGAAAGCTCCTCCCTGTCGGATACGGCCCTTATGGTAATGAGGTTTGTGTAATCCTCATGCTTTTCGGTAACCGACTCGGTTACCTTTATGCCTCTGGCCTTGGCCAATACAGGTGCGTTTACGAAATTGATGTTCCCACTCAGCATGGGCGAGAGGAACCCCTTTAACAGCGCTGAAGTTATGGGCCCGACTCCGTACTGGGCCACTTCCCCGGTGTATTGGAGATGTACTTCCTTGACTCCGCCTTGGAGGATCTGGGCCGTGAAGCTCCCCAATTTCTCGGCCAGATGCAAGTAGGGCCTCACATGTGGCAGGATCTCGGAGCTCACGGAAGGCACGTTTACCGCATTTCTGACCGTGCCCCTCAGCAGAAAATCCACTATCTGTTCGGCCACAGCCACTGCCACGTTTACCTGAGCCTCCTCGGTGGAAGCACCCAAATGGGGGGTACAAATTACCTGATCCAGCCCCAGCAGGGGATTATTCTCAGGGGGTTCTTTCTCAAAAACATCTAGAGCAGCCCCTGCCACCTTCCCCGAGACCAGGGCATCATACAAAGCCTTCTCATTTATGATTCCTCCCCTGGCACAATTCAGTACATAAACCCCCTTCTTCATCTTCTTGAAGGCTTTCTCATCTATGAGGTTGATGGTCTCCTTGGTCTTGGGTGTGTGAACCGTTATGAAGTCGGACCGGGCCAGCAGCTCATCCAGTGGGACCATCTCCACTCCCAACTTGGTCACCACCTCCGGGCTCAAAAATGGATCATAGGCTATGACATTCATGTGGAGGCCGTGGGCGCGGTCAGCCACTATCTTGCCGATGCGACCCATGCCTATTATGCCCAAGGTCTTGTTGAAGACCTCGGTACCCATGAATTTCTTCTTCTCCCATTTCCCAGATTTCACCGATGCTGTGGCCTGGGGTATACGCCTGGCCAAGGCCAGGAGCATGGAGATGGTATGTTCGGCCGTGGTGATGGTGTTGCCCTCAGGGGTATTCATGACCACTATGCCTTTTTTCGTGGCCGCATCCAAATCCACATTGTCCACGCCTATCCCGGCCCTTCCTATGACCTTCAAGCGTTCGGCAGCTTCAATTATGTCTGCCGTTAGCTTTGTTCCGCTGCGAATGGCTATGGCATCATAATCCACTATCACGGCCTTGAGTTCCTCGGGACTAAGGCCTGTCTCCACATCCACATCCAGGCCCTCTGCCCTACGGAACACCTCTATCCCCTCTTCTGCCAAAGAGTCACTGACCAAGACTCGGTATCCCATGGCTCCATCCTCCTATTGTTCGAGCCTTCCCTTTTTCAAGCCTCACCTGCCAGGATCTGCTGGGCCACTCCAACCCCTTTCCCAAGTTCCACAGGCAGGCCCAGGTCTCTTAAGGTCAGCTCCAGGGACGAGATGCCGATGATCACATCAAAGGCGTCCATAAAACCCATATGCGCTATTCGGAAGATCTTTCCCTTGAGGTGACCTTGACCTCCGGCCACCCGCACTCCATAACGATCCCATAGGTGCCCGGTGATCTTTCCTGCATCAACTCCGGCTGGTGCCTTGACCGCAGTGACAGCCTCACTGGGTGAATCAGGAGCCAAAAGCTCCAGGCCCAGAGCTTTGACAGCCTCCCTGGTGGCCCTGGCCATTCTGAAGTGGCGTTCGAAGATGCGCTCCAAGGTCTCCTCTCGAATCCTCTGGAGCACCTCCCTGAGACCCACGATGAGAGACACAGCCGGGGTGTATGCATTCTGGTTTTTCTTGGCTGAAGCCAGCTCCTTCTTGAAATCAAAGTAGAAACGAGGCAAAGAGGCCTTTTCCACAAAACCCCAGGCCTTAGGGCTCACAGAAGCAAAGGCCAGGCCCGGGGGCAACATCACTGCTTTCTGAGACCCAGCAACCACTATGTCCAGACCCCAAGCATCTGTTTGGATGTCGAAGACACCAATACCCGTTATGGCATCCACTATGAGTAGGGTCTCGGGATATCCGCGCACTATTTCCCCTATCTCCTTCACTGGATGACGTACTCCTGTGGAGGTCTCGCTGGCCTGCACCAAGACCGCCCTAATCTTGGGATCAGCATCCAAAGCCTTTTGCACTTCCTCAGGCCTCACGGCCTTCCCCCATTCCACATCCAAAACCACGGGCAGGATGCCGTAGGCCATGCAGATCTCCTCCCACCTTTCCCCGAATTTTCCTCCCCTCACCACCAGTGCCTTATCCCCTGGGCTCAAGGTGTTTGTCACAGCACCTTCCATGGCACCGGTGCCCGAAGAGCTGAACAATAGCACCTCGTGCTGGGTCTGGAAAAGATACTTCAGCCCCTCTCTCACCTCCTGAAAGATAGCCCCGTATTCAGCCGTGCGATGATGGATTATGGGTTGAGCCATGCTAAGTAGTGTTGAGGGGGAAATGGGCGTTGGACCTGGTGTCAAGAGATAGCTCTTGCGCATTTTCACCTCCTTGTTTTGTCAGGCCTTTCCAAAGTTCGCAAAAAAAGAGACCCGTCACATTTTTCGGGTCCCTAAACCCCCACCCTGCAACCCGGGCCTTCCATCCTTGAGGATGGACGATGTGCACGGGCTAGCCATAAAGTCTCAAGGGAACCACTTTTTCCACCCTGAACCCGGCCTCTTTCAACCCTTCCATCACAGGCTTATGTTTTGGGGCCTTGCATCTGATTATTATCCTCTTTTCCACAGAGCCTTTTTCAGGAAAGGAAAAGATGCTCAGGGGCAAGGCCTTGGTCTTGCGCAATACCTCGGTTATTTTAGCAAAGGTGTCCTCATCCACCGACACGTTGTACAGAGTGAGCCTCAAGACGCCCTCTTCACGGGCTGCAAAAATCTCTAGTAGCCCCCTGGTTACCTCGGTAGCCGTGGCTATACCCACAAGTTTTCCATTCTCCACCACGGGAAAGGAGCCTATGCCCTTCTTGTAACCAAGAAGCACCACGTCCTCCACGGGTGTGTCTGGACTAACCCATACCGGATCCTTCACCATGACATCAGCCACTGTCATCCTGGCCAAAAGATAAGACAACTCGTGCATACTCAGGGTGGTGGCAGAAGAAGGAGAGGCCTCCAAGATCTTGCGCCTGGTCAGCATGCCCACCAGCTTACCTTTTTTCACCACAGGGAGATGGTGAATCTTGAATTCGTCCATCTTTTTTCTGGCATCCACCAAGAGCGTCTCAGGAGTCACCACCACAGGATCTGTTGTCATCCAGTCCCGGATTCTCATGAAGCCTCCTTCCCCCTTTCTGACTCAGAAGAAACTTTTTTAAAACGCTCACCTGTGTAGGGAATACCCCTTTGCCTTGAGGGCTCTCTCCACTGCCGACTGTTCTTTGCCTCTGGCTCTTATGACCACCATGCGTAGATCACTGGCTTTCTGAGGAAGGCTGAATATGCTTACAAGTTCTGCTCCAGTTTCTTCTACCAGCTTGCCGATCTCAAGCAGAACCCCCTTTTGGAGATCCACATCCTTGAGGGTTATGCGAATCAGTTCCTCTTTGGCACCAAGCATAGCCAGGTATGCCCGCACTATGTCGGACTCTGTGGCGATCCCCACCAACTTTCCCTTGTGTAGCACAGGCAGGGCCCCAACCCCTTTCTCGGCACCCAAGAGCACCGCATGTTCCGCCGAGTCATCCGGGCCTACCACCACCAGATCCTTTGCCATAACGTCCTTGACCTCCAGCTTGGACAGAAGGTAATGCATCTCGTGAATGCTTAGGCTTGAGGCCGAAGAGGGACTAGCTTCCATGATATCCCTGTAAGTAACTATGCCCACCAGCTTACCTCGCTCCACCACTGGCAGGCGCCGGATCTTTCGGTCCCTCATGATTCTCTGGGCTTCCAGAATCGGCGTATTCGGGGCAACTACCACAGGATCGGTGACCATCCAGTCCTTGACAAACATGGTTTCCTCCCGGGCTCTGGGGACCTTCTGGAGTATACTCTAGCCCTCATTGTCCATTCACGGAAAGAGACAAGCTAGAGCTTTACTATATGAACAGCCAGAAATCAAGCCGAAAATTATAAGCCTTCTGGGTCTCAGCTCTTCCATCTGCTGCAAGGCAAAAGGCCAGCAGTTTTTTTTCAAGCAGTCTCTTGGCAAACCCAATTCATGTAATCGGCAAGCCCGTCTGCCACATCCAGGGCCAGGATCTCTGGAAGCTCATAGGGATGTAAAGAGCGAACCACGCTCATCAATGGTTCCATCAAGTCTTTGCGTGTCTTGATCAAGAGCAACACCTCCGGATCCTGGCATAGCTCTCCTTTCCATCTGTAAAAGGAGCGAACCCCCCCCAAGACACTCACGCAGGCAGCAAGCCTTTTCTCGATAAGGGCTCTTGCCAGACTGGCAGCCTTCTGCTCATCGGGCATGCTCACCAAGACCACCCTGAGCTGCTTTTCCATGCTGTTGCTCTCCAATACTTTTTTTACCCCCCTGTCTGCACTTCTAGCACTCTGCGGGGCAGAATATAACGGGGCGGGCCTTGGGACTTTACCCAGGGCGCTTTTCAACAAAAACTGAAATCAGACTTTAGCATGAGCCCCCTTTACTGGGAAGGCGTCCTTGACAGTCTGTTGCAGCCGGACGTACCATGCTTGAAGCTCATGCTCTGGCTTAAGAGTATGCTTTCCAGCCAAGGGGCGGCCATGTTCGACCTGGGCATGCAGGAGATCTTGATAGTGCTCGTTGTGGCCCTGGTCTTCATAGGCCCCAGGAAGCTCCCTGAAATAGCCAAGACCCTGGGCAGGGCCTTTATTGAGCTTAGACGTGCAGGCGAAGAGCTCAAGGGCCAAATAGATCTTGCAACCATCATGGAAGAGCCCGAACCACCCAAGGCTCCAGCACAAGGGGGGCAGGCAGAGGCTGAGCAGGTAGACCCAGGGCCAAGCCAATCCCCCAGTCATTCCTCAGAACAAGTGGAGGAACTCAAGGCCCCTGATGAGGCTCAAGCCGAAGCTCCCCAGAAAACTCAAGCCTGACGAGAAGGTCTCCTTCATAGAGCACCTAGAGGAACTGCGCTATCGATTGATCGTGTCTCTGGTGGCCGTGCTCGTGGGAACAGTGGTTGCTTATGTTTTCAAGGAGGAGATCTTCAAGTTCATCTCTGAGCCTCTACTGAGGGTTCTGCCCCCCCAAGACAGGCATCTGATATTCACAGGCCTGCTGGAAGCCTTCATGGTCTATCTGAAGACCTCTTTCTTTGCAGGGCTGATGCTCTCTGTCCCAGTCATCTTGTACCAGCTCTGGGCCTTTATTTCTCCGGGGCTTTACCCTCCAGAGAAGAGACTGGCTCTGCCTTTCATATTCTTTGCCAGCTTCTTCTTTTTGGGAGGTGCCGTATTCGGCTATTACGTGGTGTTCCCTTACGGCTTCCAGTTCTTTGTGGGCTTTGGAGGAGATTTCATAAAACCCCTCCCATCCATGAAGGAGTACCTCAGCTTCGCCACTTTCCTGCTCTTGGCTTTCGGAATAGTCTTCGAGCTACCCATCTTCATATTCTTTTTAGCCAAACTGGGTCTTGTGCATCCGAGAACCCTTCGAAGAGGACGAAGGTATGCCATACCAGTCATATTTCTGGTGGCTGCCATCCTGACCCCAGGACCAGACCCAATCTCACAGTGCCTCATGGCAGTACCCCTTTGCATTCTCTACGAGCTGGGCATATGGGTAGCGGTCTTTTTCGGAAAACCCAGCAGCCAGAAACAATCCCAGGCAACACAGGAATCAACTGAAGAGGGACAGGCCTAAGCGGCTCCAGTGCTTAAGCATCCTGATCTGTCAAAGGAAGCTGAGCACATTCTTTGGGATAAATCCCTTGCCTGCAAATCTTCATGGGTCCAGATACCCAGGCGCTTCATATCCAGCCCATTTCGCGATACCAGATATAAGTCTCCCTCAGCCCATCTTCCAATGAAATGGTAGGTTGGAAGCCCAGCTCCACTTTGCTCTTTTCAATGCTACAGGTCCAGCCTGGCTGGAGCATCTCCTTGAGCTTTTCTCTATTGTAAAGAGGGGGCAGACCCAAGACCCAAGAAAAGGCTTCGGAAACGAGTGCTGCTGACCAGGCCACAAAAAAGGGAACCCTTAGAACTCTTATATCCACCTCCATGATCTTTGCCAAAATCTGGGCCACCTGGCTCCAGGTGTGCACCTCACCATCTGAAACAGGGTATATTGACCCTGATGGCACATGGGCCATAGCAGCCAAAAGCATTGCCCTGACCAAGTCCCTCACGTGGATCATGCATATGTATCTGTCCTGAGCACCCAGGTTTATGAACCATCCTTTCTTGACCATGCGAAAAAAGGCCAGCACATCTTTGTCCCTCGGGCCATACACAGCTGTGGGCCTGAGTATCACCACTGGGAGCTCAGATGCGAATTTGCATGCCAAATCCTCGGCCCTGGCCTTGCTCAACCCGTAATGACTCACCGGACAGCAGGGCTCGGTTTCCCCCCTGGGACAGGATGGGGAGTTGGGACCCCAGGCAGCCAGGGAGCTAAGAAGTATTACCCGCTGAGGAGGCTTTTTCATCTTTGTGCAGGCCTTAAGCAAATTCAGGGTTCCCAGTGTATTAGCCCTTATGTAAGAACTGAGACTTCTGGCTTTGGTGACTCCTGCCACATGGAAGACCCAGTCCATGCCCTCCAGGGAATTTTCCAGGACTCCATCTTGCTGTAGATCCCCTGTGGTTAGTTCCACATCCAGCCCTCGGACCCAGTTGAGGTTGCTGGTACTCCTGACCAAAATACGCACCTGGTGTCCATCCTGTAGTAGCGCTTCCACCAGGTGGCTTCCCACAAAACCTGTTGCTCCTGTTACAAAGGCCCTCAAAGCCACCCCCCTTTGCCTTTATCAGGAATCCCCTGAGGCTGTATTTGTCTCTGCCCTTGGCCTTAAAGGCTTGGCACCCTTGGAATGCTGGTAGACTCCAGAGATTGTTGACCCAATCCTAGTCCCCAAAACTCTTGCCTTGCCTCATCAAGAAATCATCTAACGACCCCAAGCTCAGGGGGCGTTAGCTGCCCAGGCGGGCTCCTGCCTCAGGAATCCAATCTGGGGAAAACTCATGATTTCACCCCTGCACCCAGGTGACCTCCAAACATTGCCATGTGCCATGGGGCCGGCTCCTCGTTGACAAAGCTCTGGCGCTTGAATAGAATTCACCAGCTTATCTGCCCAAATCGGCCTGAGCCTGCTACGGGCAAAAGGGCCTGGGCAAGCAACATTGTGAGCTGTTTGAAACCCCCAGGCAAGCTCTTGGAGACCTTGCCCAGAATTGAGGAGCGCCTAATGGACATCTTCGAGAAGTGCTGGAAATTCACCCAGGCAGCGGAAGCCAGGGCCTCGGGTTATTACCCCTATTTCATCCCCATAGAGTCGCAACAGGACACAGAAGTCCTTATCAACGGTAGACGCGTAATAATGATAGGCTCCAATAATTATCTGGGACTGACCACTCATCCCAAGGTGAAAGAAGCTGCGGCCGAGGCCCTCAGACGCTTTGGCACTAGCTGCACAGGTTCACGATTTCTCAACGGCACCATAGAGCTTCACGTGCAATTGGAGGAGAGATTGGCCAAATTCACCGGTAAGGAGGCTGCACTGGTTTTCAGCACGGGCTTCCAGACCAACCTGGGCACCATCTCAGCTTTGGTAGGACGCCACGACACCGTAATAATAGACTATGATGACCATGCAAGCATCGTGGACGGTTGCCAGCTCTCCCACGGCAGAACCATCCGATTCCGCCACAATGACATGGCTGGTCTTCGCAGGGCCCTGCAGAAAGCCAACCCGAGAACAGGCAGACTGGTGGTGGTAGATGGTGTGTTCAGCATGGAGGGGGACATAGCCCCTCTACCTGAGATTGCAGCCTTGTGTAAAGAATTCGGTGCCCGATTGATGGTAGACGACGCACACTCCATAGGAGTGCTGGGAAAAAACGGCAGCGGCACAGCCTCTCATTTCGGGATGACCGACCAGGTGGATCTGATCATGGGTACATTTAGCAAGTCCTTCGCCTCCCTGGGTGGGTTCGTTTCAGCCAAGGCAGAAGTCATAGATTACATAAAGCACATGTCTAGGGCTCTCATATTCAGCGCCTCCATGCCCCCAGCCTCCATAGCAGCCTGCCTGGCCTCCCTGGACATCATGGAAAAAGAACCCGAGAGAAGGGAAAGGCTCTGGCAGATAACTCGAAGGATGCATCGGGAATATAAAGCCATGGGACTCAATATCGGCAACACCCAAACCCCCATCATTCCCATCATAATAGGAGATGACCTCAAGGTTTTTGTTTTCTGGAGGCGGCTGCTGGAGGAAGGTGTCTTCGCAAATCCTGTGCGCAGCCCGGCTGTGCCGCCTGGAAGGGCATTGTTGAGAACCAGTTACATGGCCACCCATACTGACTCGCAGTTGGACAGAGTTTTGGAGGCCTTTCGAAAAGTAGGAAAGGAGTTGGGGGTCATATCTTGAGAGTATCATGCCTCAGGCAATGGGACTCTGGGGCCTCATCGCTGAAGACAAGAGCATGTCCCTTTGTTCCTGTGGGCCAGGCTCCATTGGGAAGGGATGTTAGACAATAGCCTGGAAAAGGGCAATGAACAGAATTGTTTTGTCCGCTCCTTACAATGATGCTAGAGCTCTTTGCCCATGGATTGAAGAGCATCCAAAGCCAGGGCCATGAGGATTCTAGAAACTGGATGACTCCCTTCTGAGGTACAGGCCAGAAAACCTTTCCAGGAGGAAGGCTATGCCAGGATCTTCTATTCGAGTGGAGGAGGTTGTAAACAGCAAACACAGAAGTGCTTTTCTGAAGTTTCCGTGGGTTGTGTATAGGCAGGACCCTTTTTGGGTGCCCCCCTTGCTCATGGAGCGCAAAGCCTTCATAGATCCCAAGAAAAACCCTTTTTTTCAGCATGCAGAAATAGCTCTTTTTTTGGCCCTGCAGGATGGGCATCCCGCAGGCAGGATAGCTGCTATAGTCAACCACAACCACAATAGATTTCACCAAGACCGAGTCGGCTTCTTTGGTTTGTTCGAATCCATCCATGATGAGCAGGTATCTCGGGCTCTACTTGGAAGAGCAGCGGAATGGCTTCGCCAAAGGGGAATGGAAATCATGAGGGGCCCTGCCAGCTTTTCCACCAATGAGGAAATAGGTCTTCTGGTGGAGGGCTTCCAGGACAGCCCAATGATAATGATGCCCTACAACCCCCCCTATTATGCACAACTGTTGGAAAATTACGGCTTTCGCAAGGAAAAGGATCTTTACGCTTTCATCCGCACTGCAGAGGATATGCCTGAGCGCTTGTATAAACTGGCGGAAAAGTTGAAAGAGAAAAATCGATTTACTGTCAGAAAGCTGCGCATGAAGGAGCTAAAGCAAGAGATACTTCGCTTCAAGTCTGTCTATGAGTCAGCATGGGAGCGCAATTGGGGCTTCGTGCCCATGACCGAGGCTGAGATCGACCACATGGCTTCTGAGTTAAAGAAAATACTGGATCCTGATCTTGTTTTTTTTGTAGAGGTTGAAGATAAGATCGTGGGGTTTTCCCTGACCCTGCCAGATGTCAACCAGGCCCTCAAGAAAGTCAATGGCAGACTCTTTCCCACTGGTTTCATAAAGCTCATGTATCATTTTAAGAAGATCGATCAGGTCCGCGTTCTACTCCTGGGAGTGGCCCAGGGCTATCGCAGAAAAGGAATAGATGCAGTATTGTATCTTGAAACTTTCAAGGAAGGCATCAAGAAAGGATATAAAAGAGGGGAATTTTCATGGATTCTAGAGGACAACGATGCCATGATCCGTCCCCTAGAGGCCATAGGTGCTAGCCGCTACAAGACCTACAGGGTATATGATCTGCCTTTGTGAGAGAGCTGTTCTTGAGGGCTTTGCCCTGAATCTACCGGGGTGGCCCTCCACGGTAGCTCTTCTTGGGGCAACCATCTCCTCAAGAGGGAGGCCAGCCAGCCTGAGACAAGGGCCAGTAGCACGCCTGCCATGACATCCACAACGTAGTGATAGCGAAGATAAACGGTGCTGAAAACCAGGCTTGTGACCACCACCAAATAGGCCGGAAAAGCCCTACGGCAATAGCGCCAAACATAGTAAAGGACCAACAGGCTTATCCCCACATGGCCGCTGGGAAAGGCATCCCTTTGCAAGAGCTCCAGCCTGTCCAGAGACTCCCTGATCCAGTTGGTCAGCCATAGCCCCTCCAGCGCACGGCTCTGCAGATGGGCTATTTCGAAACGTGGGCCCAAGGCCGGAAATGCAAAATAACCCAGATAAGAGATGTAAAAAGCGCTCACCACTCCCACCATTGCAGCCTGAAAACCCTCCCAGTTGCGGCTGCGCCACAAGAGGAGGCCCAGCAAGATGGGGAGGAAATAAAAGGTGGTATATATGATCTGCAGGTATTCGGTAAGCAACGGGTGCATGTACTGCTCGAGCCACACGGTGGGATGCACTCCGAACAGGGCAAAATCCCATTCCACAAATAGCCCGTCCAGGTCTTTGGGATTGATGGGGTGAACCAGATAGTGGAGCTCCCTGAAGGCCAAGGGGATGCTTATGATGTGGTACCAGGTTGCCAGATGCATCCAAAGCTTGGATGGATTCTGGTGGGATTTCCACAAGATCCCCAAGATGGCCGAGATCCAGGCCAAGTGAAGAAGAGCATGGAACCATGCATCTTCCACCCGTTCTCGAAACAGTATGATCAGAGACCCCACGCATCCCAGATAGAAAAGGGTCACCAGGTCCTGCGGTCGCAACTTCATTTTACGCCCTGCACCACTACCTTGGTCTCACCCGCTTTGAGGCCCAATCTCTCCTTGGCGCTTGCCCCCCTTGCGGCTATCTCCAGGAAACCCGAGCTGCCTATCAGGGCCAAGGGTTCACCCGGAAGAGCTTCGCCATAAGTCTTCTTCATAGAATCCAAAACCAATGACTCCCCCACCATGATCCTGAACTTGCCTTTGTGGCACATCTGACTCAAAGCCTTTTCCTCTATATTTGTGACCCCATTTCCGAATCGGTCCACGTACACTATGCGCCCTTCTATGAAGCCTTCACCAAAACTCAAAGGGGGCTGCTCCAGGCGCACCCAGCTTTTCATCTCAGGTCCCAGCGAAGCCAGCCTACCACCTGATGCCAGGTGAGCAGCTGCCGGAGCAAAGATGTCCCTGCCGTGGAAAGTGGGACTTGGGGGTCGTAACATCATATCCTTGTTTTCGATGCGCCTGAGCTCCACCTGAGGATACAACTCCAAGGCCAGGCTCAAAACCCCGTTGTCCGGGCCCACGAAGAAGAACCCCCCTGCCCTGGCCGCCAAGGCGGCTCTGGAGGTGCCCACTCCCGGGTCCACCACCACCAAGTGCACCGTGCCCATGGGAAAACAAGGGAGAGCCTGTCTGAGAACCCAGGCAGCCTGAAACAAATCCCCAGGAGGTATTTCGTGGGTTATGTCTACTATGGTACAGCAGGGGTGACGGCTCAGAATCACCCCCTTCATGGAGGCCACATACCAATCTGAGGTCCCGAAATCCGTTGTCAGGGTTATCAGCCCGCGCATCCATCGGACCTCCAAGTGCTCCCCTGTGTCCCCCCCACCGAGCAAACCACTGTGGCGGATCTTAGGAAAACCAGGCGGCAGTGTCAAGCTTCGGGCTTTGCTTGACAGTGTAGCCCAAGCCCCCTAGCATCCAATGGTGGAAAAGATTCAAAGAGCAGCGAGAGGTTTTCCATGAGTCTCAAGGCAGACCTTTATCTTAACCGCACAGATCCACTTAGGTACATGAGACATAGTGACTGCGAACAATGCGGCTTTTCATCTTGTTCCCAGTGGCTTGAGAAACTCAAAAGGGGAGAAGCCAGGCTCCAGGATTGCCCCACCTTGGAGCCGGGGCAAAGCCATGCCCTGCAAGTCTTTCTTTCCCTTGGGCAGCTTCTCCCAGATGTGGAGATCACCCAACACCCCGTAGCAGGAGTCACTGGAAGGCTCGAAATCAACGAGCCAGGGCCAGAATCCCCATTGCTTGTAACGGGCAATGCTATTCAAACAGAGGAAGTGGTGCTGGCAGTGCTTTCCACCACAGACGCCCCTTTTCACCTGCTCTTTGTGGACACCCAAGGTCATACCGTGGACATGGCCCTCATTTACCAGACCTTTACTCCCGAGGCTGTGGTTAAGGCCTTGGAGGGCTCTGGGCTGGATTCCTTGCTCTCACACAAGGAGTTGATCATTCCTGGTCTGGCAGCCCCACTGAAGGCTCCATTGGAGAGAATGAGCGGATGGAAAGTCACCGTTGGCCCTGTTTGCATAGGAGAGCTGCCACTTTTCTTTGGGTCTGACTGGAGCAGGCCCTCTGAGAAGAAATCCCAGGATATCCTCAATTCTGTGGGATCCATGGACCTGCCGGGCTCTGGTTCGGGGAGGGAAACAACATGAGCAAGGTTCTTCTTTGGTTCATGCTGCCGATAGTGGTATTGGGATTTCTTGCCCTATCGGTGCTGGTTTTGATTCCAATTTTATTGGAAAGTTCGATTTTTAGACCCAAGCTGGAGAGCTGGATTTCCATGGGTGTGGGAAGGCCGGTGTTGATCCAGGGGCCTGTGAGAATCTCTCTGTTGCCTGAGATCAGAGTCTCTCTTTCAGGACTAAGTGTTGGAGCTCCAGAAGGTTTCCCAGAAAAATACCTGGCCAGAGTTGATTGGCTGCAGGCAGAAACCACCCTGGGCCACATCTTTGGAAAAGGTATAAGGCCCCAGTCCATGGAAATGAAGGGGCTGCATCTGGTGGTGGAGAGAAGCTGGGGAAAAGGGTCCCTCTGGCCTGGGATCCCAGGCCAAGCCAAGCAATCAGATTCAGGGGATAGCAGTGGGGCTGACAGAAGATCCAGGTCCAAGTCTCAGATCTCACCATTTCTTTTGCTGCCCGGAGTGGGGCTCAAGATTTCTCAAGGGGAGATACTGTTGGTGGACCCAGTTGACAAGGCCCTTGGCAGAATAACTGGCCTGGGTCTGAGTCTTGGAAAGCCATCTCCAGACGGATCCCAACATCTCAAGGTACAAGGTAGTTTCCAGGGTCATTCCCTCCTGGCCGAAGGCATCCTCAAGGACCTAGGAAAAGATAGTGCAGGCAAACAGGTCTTGCTCCTGGAACTCAACTGCCGGACAGAAGGCAGGCCCATAGGATCAATTACAGGCCAAATCCGATCTTGGCAGAAAACCCCAGAGGCTGAGCTGCTGGTTCGTATGGAGCCTTTCTCCTTGCAAGGGGCTCTTCGAACACTTGGCTTGGAGCCCAAAGGCTACTTTTGGGAGCATTGGGGCCGGGTCTCTTTCCACGGGAACCTGGTTTTATCCCCAAGCAACTTGGAACTTAGACAAGCTGAGCTTAGGGCGGATGAGCATCTCATAAGGTTTTGGATGCGCATGGGGAAAAGCGATGAAAAAGGCTTGGAACTGAATCTGGAAGTGGAGGAATTGGACCTGAATCGCTTTTCAGCCGGCCAGGGTGTCTCAAGCCCAAGAAAGAAAAAACCAGGGGTTCTAAAAAACCACTTGGGGCAACAAACCAAGGACTCAACTGCCATTGGAAGTCTGGATTTTCCAGTGCCCCCCATGGCTGGCTCAGTAAGGATTCATAAAGTTTTGTTCAAATCCCAGCCCCTGGAGGACGTAAGGATTTCTTACAGGCTTAGGGAGACGGTGCTTGAAATGGAGGAAATAAGCCTTAGGCTCCAAGGGGGAGAGCTTTGGGGTAGGGGCTCCGTGGACTTGGACAGGGCTCCCCCTTACCTCCACTTGGATTTGAACACCCGCGGCGTCCAGGTGGGGCCTGTCTTGGAGAGGCTTGCCAGGACCGTTTTTCTGGAAGGAAGCATGGAGAGCAGATGGTCTCTTGAGGGTTCATGGGAAGGAGATCTGGACAGGGCGGCACTGGCCTGGACCGCACAGGCCGACATCCTTCTCACCCAAGGGAGCATCAAGGGGGTGGATCTGGCCAGAATATCACGCTCCCTGGGGCTTGCCAGCAAGAAAGAGGAAAAGAAAGAGGCTTCTCAAGCCCGCACCTCCTTCACCCGTCTGGAGGCTCATTTGAGCTTGGAGCAGGGGCATCTCAAAGTATCCAAGGCTTTCATGCAGAACAAAGATCTTACGGTTCTGGCAGCAGGTCAAGCCAACCTCCTTGAGAAGTCCCTGGATTTCAGACTGGAGCCTGAGTTGGGTTCTCAAAGTGAGCAGGAGCATGGAGCCACCCTGTTGGTGCCTTTTTGGGTTGATGGAAGCTTTTCCCACCCCAGGTTCCATCCTGATCTGGCCGGGATCAAGAAGAAGGGACAAGGCAAGCTGCATCTTACTCTGCCCTCCAGTAAGGAACTGAAGGAGGTCTTGCGCAACCTTTTGAAGGGGCGTTGATCAAGAACCATTGGCATCCCCTCCATGAAGGTGCTCATATTTTGGGTGACACAATGTTCAAGGACTCTGCGGCAGAGGTGATCACACAGATGAGGGCTCTGGCAAGATTTTTCTATGAAGCAGGTCTTCTCAAAAGAATCAAGAGAAGCGGCTGGTGGGTGGCCGGGGTGAAAGACCCTGAGAGCGTGGCTGAGCATAGCTTCAGGACAGCTCTGTTGGGATACGTGCTGGCCCTCCTTGAGGGGGCAGACCCTCTTCGCACAGCAGCCATTTGCATCTTGCATGATTTTCCTGAAGCCCGAATAGGGGACCTTCATCGTTTAAACGACCGCTATCTGGACTCTTTCCAGGCTCAAAAAAAGGCCCTGGCAGAGCAATTGGCTTCCCTTCCGGAGATCTGCAGCCAGGAATTAAGACAACTGTATGCAGAATGGGAACAGGGAGAATCTAAGGAAGCGGTTGTGGCAAAAGACGCCGATGTATTGGAGTGCTTGATCCAGGCAAAGGAATACCAGGCTCAAGGCTGCTCTTCTGTACAGGAGTGGATCAACAACGCGGCCTCTCGGCTTCAAACCGCCTCTGCCAGGGCCCTTGCCCAAAGCTGTATGGAGCAGGACCCAAAGGAATGGTGGCATCAGATGAGGGATTGAGCCCAGTTCCTTTGAGGCCCAAGCAGAGCCTCTCTCAGAAAACTCAACCACCTGTACTGGATTTTCCTGGCGGGTACGGCTGATTTCGAGCTTTTTCAGTTCAAAAACTGCTCTTGTTCAAGATGAAAAGGAGCTATTTGGTCATGAAAGGCCTCATCCTATGACATCATTAAACAACATACCCCGCATTATCCAATTGTTTTGAATAATGCGGGGTCAGAGCTCTTCTTGCAAGAAATCAATGAGGGTTGTCTACATCTCAGGTCTTCTTCACCTTGGCCCACTCCTCATCCCTTAGCTTACGTCTCAAGATCTTTCCCACCGTGGTCATGGGAAGAGTGTCCCTGAACTCCACGTACCTGGGTCTCTTGTATCCGGCCATCTTGTCCCTGCAGTATTCTATTATCTCTTCGGCCGTGGCTGTCTGGCCTGGCTTGAGCTGGATGAAGGCCTTTACAGCCTGGCCCGATTTTTCATCAGGCACCCCCACCACAGCCGCATTGGCCACCTTGGGATGCCCATAGAGGACCTCCTCTATCTCCCTTGGGTAGGCCTTGAGTCCACCCACGTCTATCATATCCTTCTTGCGGTCTGTGATGACCGTGAACCCCTCTTCATCCATGTGGCCTATGTCACCCGTGAGAAAGAAGCGTTTCCCCTCTATGATTCGAAAGACCATCTCATTTTCTTCGGGTCTGTTCCAGTAGCCCTTCATCACCTGGGGTCCACTCACTGCTATCTCGCCGTCTTCCCCCAGGGGAAGCTCTCTGGTGCCTGTCTCCACATCCAGTATCTTTATGTCCGTGCCAGGGATGGGCAATCCAATGGAGCCAAATTTTCTGTCCTTACGGTTTGTGGGGTTTACGTGAGTAACGGGCGATGTCTCTGAAAGCCCGTAACCCTCGAAGATCACCGCTCCGGTTTTTTCTTCGAATTGCTTGGCAAGCTCCACTGGAAGAGGGGCAGCGCCAGAAGCACAGGCTACAATGGAGCTCAGGTCGAACTTCTTAACCAAGGGATGGTTCACCAGAACGCTGTAAAGGGTGGGAACCGCGTGAAGCAAGGTGGCCTTGTGATGTTCAATGAGTCTAAGCACCTCGGTAAAAGGAGGGTTTCCAGCCCTTGGATCAGGCACACACACCAGGCGCGCCCCAAGTCTCACCGCGCTTAGCATGGTCAGAGTCAAGCCATAGCTATGGTACCACGGCAAGACCCCCATGAAGCAGTGCTTACCCCCTTTTTCCAGCTTTTGGGGTTTCTCTCCCGGGGCTGGCTCCACCCTCATCCACTCCTCCAAGGCCAACACGTTGGCCATGAAATTGGAATGCGTGAGGCAGGCCCCTTTGGGAACTCCTGTGGTACCCCCTGTATAAAGTATCAATGCCAGATCGTTCTTGGGATCTATGGAAACCTGTGGTGCAGTGGACGGTTGCCCTGAAATGGCCTCTTCCAGGGAGATGTGACCTGGCTGATGTACTTGGGCCTTTGGTATCTTTCCCAAAAGCCCACCTATGAAGCCTTTGAGAGTGGGCAGAAAAGGCTTCACGTTGCAGTACACCACGAACTCCACGTCTGTTCCTTCCACAGCCTTGCAGGCCGTGGAATAGAACTGAGGATGGTCCATCACAAACACACCCTTGGCCCCTGAGTCCTTGAGCTGAAAGTTGAGCTCCCCGGCTGTGTACATGGGGTTGCAGGTGACGCAAGTTGCCCCGCTCTTTAGAATGCCAAAGAAAAGAACAGGGTACTGGGGTAGATTGGGTAGGAAGATGGCTATCCTGTCTGCCTTTCTTATTCCTCTGGAAACCAGGAAATTTGCCACCTGATTGGCCATTTCGTTGACCTGCCGGAAGGTACGCGATGAATCCTGGAAGATGGTGTAGGTTAGGTCCCCATAAGTGCGCACGGTTTCTTCCAGTAGTTCGTAAAGGGGCACATTGGGGACCTCTATGTCCCAAGAGACCCCTTCCGGCCATTTGTGCTTATGCCAAATCCTCTCCTCCATGATCAGGTCTCCTTTCCCATTTTATTTCTAGCGAGTTTGACAGCAGGTCACAAGCAAGAAATCCCTTTTCAGCTCTCTTCTGTGGGTTCAACCTCAAGAAACCTCCTTTCCGGATTCACAAGCTTCCTTGGCCCTGCACTTGAGGCAATCCGATCTCTTGCAAGGTTCTGTATGGATGAGGATCTTGGCCCTGGGGAGTCTGGCCTGGATCATGGCCTCTATCCTATCACACAAGGCATGAACATCTCCTAGTGTGGCCTGGGGAGACAGCACCAGATGCAGGTCTATGTGCCGTTCCGGGCCTGATCTTCTGTGTCTCAACTCGTGGAACTCCAGGAACTCCCCACCCAGTGACTCCAGGGTTTGCCTTATGATCCTGTCTTCCTCCTCTGAAAGGGGCTTGTCCAAGAGCCCCTCCATGGACCTCTTCAAGAGACTCCAGGCTGCCCTTACTATGAGCCCGGCCACCATCAGGGCCACCACAGGGTCCAAGGCATGAAACCTCATGTTGGCCTGTGGATCTTTAATGAACAAATCAGAAATGTAGATGATACCCAGGGAGCCCATGACACCTGCAGAGGTCCACACATCCGTGCGCAGATGGAGGGCATCGGCCTCCAGGGCTATGGATTCGGTTTGAATGGCCGTTCTAAGCAGCCGTCTGGAAACAATGGTGTTCACCACCACAGAAAAGGCCATCACAGCCAGTCCAACCTCCAGGTATTCCAGCTCCCCTCCTCTTACCAGCTTGCCTATGGCCTCCGCGGTTATGAAGGCCGCAGCCCCCAAGATAAGAAGGGCCTCCAGGGCTCCTGATAGATTCTCGAACTTACCATGTCCGAAAAGATGACCCGTGTCTGCAGGCCTGCTTGCCCTTCTGACAGCCACAGCTGCTATGATGGCTGCCAGCAGATCCATGGCCGAGTGGGCAGCTTCGGACAAGATGGACACAGATCCTGTTAGAAAACCCACCGACAGTTTTAGAGCCACCAAAACGGTATTAGAAGCTACAGAAAGAAGAGCCACTCTATACTTGCGAGGGCCCTCTAGGAGAATCTCCCCTGTTTGAGCATGGCTGTCCTCGAGCACCGTTTGAATCCCCCAAAGCTCCTAGCCAAAACCTTTTCGGGGCTTTGCATGATGCGTATCAGCCATTAGAAAGCAGCCTCTTGGTCCTGTCATTTCCTTAGCGGCTTTCTTTTTTTCTTTTGGCCAGGGGTCCTGATCCGCACCCCGCCTTTAAACTCGAGGATGCCGCAGCACTGAACCACCCCTTTGACTCATCAACCTCTAGGGAAAAAGATCCCTGGCAATGATATCCGGGACGGGTAATGGAAGCAACCTCGGGTTGAACCAGGTCAAAAAAGGCTAGAAAATATATGCATAAAACCTTTTTCCAAAGGAGCGTTAAATGAACCAGCCCATAGCCGACAGGGATACCTGCAAGACTGCCATGGAGATGACCGGGGATTACAGATCCAGACTTCCTCAGATAGTGGAAAGCATTGTTGAGAGCTGCCGAGGCCCGGAAAGCATTGACCACATAGATGCAGCCTTGATCCCCTCCTTTGAGTCAGTGGTGGAGATACTGAAGGACTTGTTGGACCTCCTCTATCCTGGCTATTTTGGCAGGCAGGAGCTGGATCGCAAGAACCTGCAATACCATATAGGTGCCGAAGTCAATGCCCTTTTTGACAAGCTCTCTGTCCAGATATCCAGAAGCATCCAGCACGAGTGCCGCCGTTTGGACAGCATGTGCGTTCGGTGTGTGGAAAAGGGCCAGAAGGAGGCCCTCGAGTTTCTGGCCAAGATCCCGAGACTCCGCCAGATGTTGGCAAGGGACGTACGTGCTGCTTATGAAGGAGACCCGGCTGCCAAGAGCTTTGATGAGATAGTGTTTTCTTACCCCGGCATTTTTGCGGTCACCGTTTACAGAATTGCCCACGAGCTGCACCTCCAGGAAGTGCCTCTGCTTCCAAGGATAATGACCGAGTACGCCCACAGGGTCACGGGCATAGACATCCACCCTGGGGCTTGTATAGGAAGCAATTTCTTCATAGACCACGGCACTGGGGTGGTCATAGGCGAGACCACCGAGATCGGCGACAACGTTAGGATCTATCAAGGAGTGACCCTCGGAGCCCTGAGCCTTCGCAGGGAAGCCGACGGCTCCATGGCCAGAGGTTACAAGAGGCATCCCACCATAGAGGATGATGTGATCATATATGCCGGTGCCACCATATTGGGAGGGAACACAGTTATAGGAGCCAGATCAATCATAGGCGGAAATGTTTGGCTCACCCGCTCGGTGCCACCTGACTCCAGGGTGACCCTGGCAGATCCGAACCTCAGAATCCAGAGCAGGTGGGAAGCTATGGAGTCCCCATTTGAGGTAAACCTGGCGGGCGGATCCAATGTCCAACTGGGCGAACGCCATGAGTAAGACGGTTCATGCAAAGGAGGGGATGGCATGACAAACAGGAACCACTTCCTAAAGATCATGGTTATGGTTGTTTTCCTGTCAGTGCTGGTAGGCCTGCCAACCCTTGCCTGCGCCCACGTAAGAACCCACGTGTGGGTCGGCCTGGGGCCATGGTGGGGTCCCTGGTACTACCCAGCACCTTGGTACCCGGTTTACACGTACCCAGTTCTGGTTCCAAGCCCTGCACCATGCAGGAATGTGTGGGTGGAGGGCCGCTGGGAGAGAAGGACCTTCTCCGACGACAGAGGGTTCAGGACCTATAGAGATGTTTGGGTGCCGGGCCACTGGGAGAGGATCTGCCCCTGAGTAAACATCTTCAGGGAAGCTGTGCGGCAAGGGCCTTCTTCTTGTCCAGGAGCAGGTCCTCCATGGGAAATGGTAATACATCTCTGATTCTGCTCGTGCCCGAGAGCACCATTATTAGCCTGTCCAATCCCAGTGCAACACCGGCTGCCTCGGGCATTCCCAGCTTCAGGGCTTCCAGGAAAGAATAGTCCACGGGGAAGGTCTCCTTCCCCATTTCTTTTCTTTGTTTTCTTTCTGCCATGAGTCTTTTTTCCTGCTCCAGGTAATCTGTTAGCTCAGAGAAACCATTGGCCAGTTCCAGGTCTCCGGCATAGAGTTCGAAACGCTCAACCCACCTGGGAGCACCTGGTTTCCTTCTGGCCAGTGAGGCCATTTCCACCGGGTAGTCCACCAGAAAGAAAGGTTTGTGTTTGGGCAGGTTGGGATCCACCTCCTGCAGGAAGATCTTGTAGAACACGTCTTCCCATGCCCAGGAGGGCCCCACTTCCTTGTAACCCTTTGCCCTGGCAATGTGTACCAGCTGTTCAAGGCTTCGCACCTCCTCGAGGTCAATCCCTGCATATTGCTTCATGGCCCACCTGACGGTTATGCGCGGCCAGGGGGTACTCAGGCAAAGGGAGGTCCAAGAACCTTTGAGGATCTTCTGATCATTTCCCAACAGCCCGGCCAGATGTAACACCAACTGCTCACAATCCTCCATTAAGGAGCCATAGTCCTCCCCTGCCCTGTACCACTCCAGCATGGCGAATTCGGGGTTGTGAGTATGGGAAAGCTCCCCTGCCCGAAATGCATGGCTCAGGCAGTAAATGCGTTCCAAGCCGGCGGATAGAAGTTTTTTCATACAATATTCCGGAGAGGTGTGGAGGTAAAAGATCTCCCCAGCCTCTCCTCGGATCCCCGTCTCCACTCTCATGGGATCCAGGTGGGGCTCCATGCCTGGTAGAGGTATGAGGCTTGGAGCATCGATCTCCAGAAACCCTCTGCTTTGGAAAAAACATCTGACACCCAACAGCACCTGAGACCTAACCCTGAGGATCTCACGAAGCTTCGGATCCCATCTCAGTTTCACCCAGTTGCGCTCTTCCTTTTGGGGATCGCCTATCAAGGCCACATCCTCCGGTCTAACGTCTCTTCCGCTGGAGGGTTTTCCCCAGTTCAACTCTTGGGAAGGCTCCCTAAAACTTGGGGTTTTCTCCTCAAAGGAGCCTCACAGGTGGTAATTGAGAGTTCTTGATTCATCTTAGCCGGTCAATGATCTGGGTCAGTCATCTCTTGTTGGCAGAGGAGGCATCACCCATGCTATCCCGTCCACCACGATGGTCCCATCCTGGTTCCTTACCTGAGTGCCAAGCCTAAGACGATTCCTGCGCTCCAAAGCCTCTAAGACCTCCACTCTGGCTGTGAGGGTGTCACCTATGCGCACAGGGGCAAGAAACTTGAGTTCCTGAGACAGGTAAATGGTTCCAGGCCCAGGCAGCCTTGTGCCTATGGCTGCAGAGATCAACCCGGCGCTGAAGATTCCGTGCACTATACGGCCACCAAAACGAGTCTTGGAAGCCCAAACCTGATCCATGTGAGCAGGGTTGAAGTCCCCTGTGATGCCTGCCAGAAGTACCACATCCGCCTCTGTGACTGTCTTGGAAAATTCCGCAAACTCCCCCACCCTGATCTCCCCTATGCTCTTGCCCTTCATATCAAAAGCCTCCAGGATTCTCCCTTCCCAGCCCCTACGCAAAGACACTGGCAAGCCATTGTAACATCCAGGCTCCCAAGGCCCAAGCCGCCAAAGCACACCACAAGGAAGCCCCAGGGTCCTCACACACCCATGGAGGATCGTAAAGGCTCTGTAAGCCAAGAAATTGGATCACCTTGGGAAAGACCAGAGATTATTCCCGAGCTTCTCCAAATCAGGGAGCCCAAACCACCTCTTGGCTTGAGCCAAGACTATCTGGATAGGCCACCTGTTGGGGTCATGCCCTGGCTGGGAAACTTCCCCCGGCTCGGTGATGCTGCGGGGGCGGTTTCCCCAGGCCATGGGTTACTTTGCCCACATTTCAGCATGGACCAACTAAGGAATCCACGGCTAGAATCAGGCTGCTTTTGAACATAAACAAGCTCCTCCCAGGATATGGTAAGCTCAGGCCATTATTCACTGATCTTGAATAGATGCAGGCTAATATGCCAGTTTCATGGCCTCAAGCTCCTCCTTGGAGATCTCGGACCACCGCTTGAGGCTCCAGTTACCCACCCATCCCTTGAAAACAGAAAGATTTTTCTGTCGTTCTTCTTCTGTCTGACCCAGGTACACATACATGTTGCCGGGCTTCCCATCCTTGGTATTCTTCCCGTCGTCTAGTCTTCTCATGAGGGCACCTGTGTCCGGCCATCCTACGAAAAATATCAGATGGGTATAAGTGTCCATCCGCGGCCCCTTCTGTTGTCGAACATGTCTTTCTTTCTGGGCCTTGAACTCGGGATACTCTGGTGCATCAGCACCGTGGCAGGCCATGCATCTGGCATCAAAGATGGGCTTCACCCTTTCCTTGTACCTTATTTCCTCAGCATGCCCCAACGATACCCCAAGAACAAAGGCTAGGAAAACCAACGTGGAAAAGCTCTTCCATCTCTCAGTCATCTCATGAACCTCCTTTGGGTGGGTCTTGCTCCAGGTCTGGCAATCTGGTGGGATGCCCATTTCCCATGACCATGAAAAGCTTTGCAGGGTGTTTTACGGATTTCCCCATTTCTCAGAACCTCCACGCTACGCCCGCCAGGATAGAGTAGTCAGGCTCAGATCTTGTGAGCCCTGCTTTCAGACCCACATCCAGGTCTAGGTTATCGGTCAAGGAACATACGAAACCTCCCAGGATGAAGGCTGGCAAAGTAGCCGAATCCTTGGAGGAGTTGCGCTCCACCCCGATATTGGCCACGGCTTTGAGCTCTTTGAGGATCTCTACCTCAGAGGCTATGGAGGCATGCCAGAGATCCGTTCTCTCATCGAGGCGGTTCTCATTTCTCATGTACCCGAGATTGAGGTGAAAGGCCAGGGGTTCCATCTCCTTGGTCAGGATGAAAAACAAGGACGGGGAGATCCTGCCTGAACCCAAGCCCTTATCCCTGTCCCCCGTTGGGACTGTGATGCCGGGCTTGAGCGCCAAACTCCACCCCGAGTGCTCCAAGAACCGCCATTTCACTTCCAGGGCCACATCCGAGATCCCGGCCTCTGTGTTCCTGGAGCCGCGCTCCTTGGTGCTCACATGTTGATAGGGTACACCTGCTACAAGATCCACATCATCCATGACACCATAGCTGATGATAGTTTCCAGCTCGAAGCTCTTCTCAGTGACCCCGCCTTGGCGATGGTGGCTATACTGGGAATTGGCCTCTATCTGGAACTTCCCCTCCCCCTGGGTGCCCGTATCGTCGGTAATCAGCGGATGGGCAGCAAATGCAGGCACGCAAAGGAGCATCACAAGAGCCTGGCCCAGAACAAACCCCCCTGTGCCCTGGCAAAGCCGTGAACCAACCATGGGACAGACACACCTTCTCTCTCCAAACAGCCTCATTCTCAGCCTCCTGAAAAAAATTTCCTGAACCCTGATCATTCCCCAGAATCCATAAATGCTGGGGACCGTGCCCCCGGGCCCCGGTTACCTTTACCTGCTTTTCAGGCCTTCACCGGAAAAGGACCCCACAGGGAAGACCAGGCTGCATTGGAACATTATTCAGTTAAAATCACCATATGGTGAACTCTGCCCGCCTTACCCCATCACCCCGGCAATCTTGGAAATTTTGGGGGCCCGGAATGTAATTAAGACCCTGAGATCAACTGCCAAAACCTAAGCCACTTCTTGTAATGATTTCCAAGTCCGCTCATGCAGCCAAAAACCGAGATGCAAAACGGCTGCTTCTTCCCTTCAGCTTTTCTTCAGACACACATAGATCCCCTCTGCCATCTGGCCGTCTATGGCGAACTGGCTTTCCCCAACCTTGAATACATAAGAGGGGAACTTCTGAATAAGGGTGACCAGGAGCCCTGGCAGGGCGCCCATGGCCATGAGCTTGTGAAGCCGTGTCTCGTCATGGATGGCTAGGTAGGCTATGGTCCCTTTTTCGCCAGCGTTTAGTTCTTTGAGCGGTAGAATGACCTGTCCCTCCTCCAGGATACCCACGCACATGGCATCTAGGATCTCCTCGGATCGCTCGGTGAGTTTCATTTCTTCTTCCTCCATGAGTTAAAACGCTTGATCCAATTGGGCTCTCGGGGAATCTCGTACCCGCAGTGGGGACAACAGAGCATCTGACAACCGCTGGTGAGAAAACAATTGGCGCATCCCTTCCGGGCCTCTTGTTCATCAAACTCCTTTGCGCAAAATGGGCATTTCATAGGCCCACCCCCAGGGATCTCAAAATCAGGTTGACCGCGTATCCTGTCCCAAAAGAGAAGAAAAGGATGAAGAGAGAAAGCCCTATCCCCACTCGGGCCCCCCTTTCCTTGACGTTCATGAGGAACTGGGCAACGCAAGGGACAAAAAGGGTGAGGGTGACTGCGGCCACCACCAGTTGCACATCCCCCAGGAGACCCGCCTGCTTCATGTCGTAGAATCCGGCAGCCCCGTAATCCCTTCTGAAGAAGCCGAAGAGAAAGGCCACGGCTGCCTGATCTGGCAGACCCAGCAGTCTGACCGGATGCTCCAGGGCGCTCACCAACAGGCCGAAAAGCCCCGTGATCTGGCCTATCCAGATGAAAACGCTGGCAAGGATGAACATGGGGAAGATCTCCCTGAAGTACCAATGCACACGGCTGTATGTCTTTACCAGCACATTGCTGGCCCTCGGGAGGCGCAAAGGTGGAATTTCCATGTAAAAGCAACTCCTCTCTCCGGGCATGACCTTGCTGGAGAGAAACCCGACCAAAAGAAAAACGAAGGAGATCACCCCAAGCCATATCCCTAGTCCCACAGCACTGCCCTCGAAGAGGGCCAGGATGACTCCAAGTTGAGCCGAACATGGCACAGCAAGGGCCAACAAGAGGGTGGCGATCAGCCGCTCCCTCAAAGTGGGAAGAGTTCTTGTCACCATGGTGGCCATGGTATCACAACCCAGGCCCAGGACCATGGGAATCACGGCCCTGCCCGTAAGCCCCATGGTTTTGAAGACGCGATCCACGAGCAGAGACAGCCTGGGCAAGTAACCTGTGTCCTCCAGCAGGGAGAATACGAGAAAGAAGGTGGCCACGATGGGCAGGATCAGGGCAACGGCGTACCGGACCCCAAGGGTGATCACCCCGTATTCCCCGACCAGGAGATCCTGAAGGGGTCTCCACGGCAGGACCGACCTCACAAGCTCCGTGATCCATGGGTTGATGGTCTCCTCGAAAAAGGTGCCTTCCAGGAAATCCACCAGCACGCCAGCACCAAAATCCCCCACGAACCAGTAGACCCCGTAATAGAGTATTGCGAGGAGAATGGGTATCCCTGTCCAGGGCGAGATCATCCTGCGGCTGAGCCACTCCACCCAATCCTGCCCCGCGCCTTGGAAGATCCGTGTGGCTTCACGGACTAGCTGCGAGGCCAGCCGCTGTCTTTGCAGGGCCAGTTCGTACGAGATGGGATGGGCAAAGCGCCTCTTTGCGTCCTCCACCAGGGAGACGATTCGGGAGAAGTCTCCCTCCTTCTCGCCCACAAGGGCCGCGGCCTCAGGGTCTCCTTGGAGGAGCAGGGCGGCTAGACTCCTTTTGGACACCGGATAATCTGCCTCCAGGAGAGCCTCTAGATTACCAAGCAGTTCCTCGATGGGTCCCTCATAGCTCAGGTGAAGATGATGCGCAACCTCTGCAGCCTCAAGGATCTCCTTTTTCAGCTCACTTATGCCCCGGCCTGTGGTGGAGACTGTGGCGATGACCGGAATTCCCAAGCTCTTTCTCAGCTTCGAAATGTCGAAGCTGATACCAAGCCTCTCGGCCTCGTCCATGATGTTGAGGATTAGGATCAGAGGAAGCCCTGTCTCGAGGAGCTGGAGTGTGAGCGGGAGCATACGTTCCAGATTCTTGGCATCCACTACGTGGAGTATGAGATCAGGGGTTTGCTGGAGAAGGATCGATCTGGTAACTTTCTCCTCCTCGGTGATGGGGAGCAAAGAGTATATGCCAGGAGTGTCCACAACCTCAAAGTCCTGCTCTCCGATGGTGCCTCTGGCCTTGTACACATCAACTGTGGTGCCGGGATAGTTGGAAACTGTCACGTAGGTTGCCGTGAGCTTGTGAAATAGGACGCTCTTACCCACGTTGGGGCTGCCCACGAGGGCTATTCTCCTTTTTCCCTTGACCAGCAAAGGACTTTGCTCCAAAGAGCGCACCCTTCGGTACAATCTCCCCAGTATTTGAACAGCTGAGCCCATGGTGATTCTCCTTTTTAGTTATTGAGACGCAATATCATTTATTGTTCAAAAAAAATTCACTTGCACTTTTCGCAGTATCCATAGATCTCCACCAGCACCTTCTCAGGTCGAAACCTGTTCTGCTGGCAGATCCGTTCCTCTATTTCCTTCATGGCTTGGTCCTCGAACTCGATGATCTTCCCGCACACCAGACAGATAAGGTGATCATGATGGCTTTCCCCGTGCACATGCTCGTAGTGAAGGTGTTTCTCTCCGTGGATTACCTCCCGGATGAACCCTGCCTTGACAAGAAGCGGAAGGGTCCGATATACCGTGGCCTTGGATACTCGACTGCCCTTTTTCCTGAGACGGTAAGCCAGCTCGTCTGCCTCGAAATGGCCTTCCAGTGCCAGCGCCTCCTTCAAGACCTCTTCCCTCTCAGGCGTCCACCTGAAGCCTTGTTCTTTAAGATAGAGGCGAAGGGACTTCTTCTGGGGCAAACTCATCTCTGAAATACCTGTCGCAATTGCGACTCGCTCGCAGTTTATAACAGGCTCTATTTTCTTGTCAAGCTTTTTTTACCTTGGGAGCTTCCCTGGCTAAGCTTGCTCTTGGCTCTTCGCGGCACGTAATCAAAGAATTGGACTGGCTACTCTTGTAAACCCCAAGCTTCTCATCTGAGCCTACCTAGACCAGGCATTGATCCTTAAGAGCCCTTTGCTTCTCAGGCCATGTTTTCTCCAGAGATCCCCAAGCTGACCCTAGATATGGTTGCCCACGGCCCCAGGAACTTGACCCAGATGACAGGATCAACCCCTTGGCGGCCCAACATGAGAGGGAAAACACACTTCCGGTCTTTATGTCCTGCCCGTCATCCCCAGGAGGATCCGTCCCAGCAGTGGGTGCAAAGCCGCTCTTTGGGAAGACCTATGGCCTCCACCAGATCTTCCAGCCTCTGGTACCTAAGGGATGTGAGCCCCAGTCTTTTTCGGATCCGCTCCACCATGGCCATATGGAGTTCTGATTCTGGATCAGCGAATTGGGCCAGGTTTTCCTCTGCTTGCCCTTGGAGCTCGAATATGGCTTTTCTTGCCGCCAAATCCAGCTGAGATCTGGACCTGGAGAAATTAAGATATGGGCAGGTATAGACCAGTGGGGGACAGGCTGGTCTCATGTGCACCTCTTTGGCCCCACGGTCGAAGAGCCTCTGAATGGTGTCCTTGAGTTGAGTCCCTCTCACTATGGAATCCTCGCAAAAGAGTATGCGGCGCCCCGCTATGATGTCATCTATCGGTATTAGCTTCATCCTGGCCACAAGGTCTCTCTGTTCCTGATCTTGGGGCATGAAGCTGCGGGGCCAGGTGGGCGTGTACTTCACGAAGGGTCTCCTGTACGGAATACCTGCAAATGAGGCATAGCCCAGGGCATGGCCAGTACCCGAGTCAGGGATCCCGGCCACCATGTCCACCTCCACCTTGTCTCTCCGGGCCAGGGCCTCACCACAGCGGTTGCGCACCACCTCCACGTTGATGCCCTCGTAGCTGGAGGCAGGATATCCGTAATAGACCCACAGGAAGGCGCATATCTGCATGGCTTCCAGGGGAGATCTGACCTGGTGCACCCCTTCTGCTGTGATCAGCACCACCTCCCCAGGACCCAAGTACCTGGTGACCCGATAACCCAGGTTCGCAAACGCGCACGTCTCCATGCTGGCAGAACACGCACCAGGCTTCTCTGCCAAGACTATCGGCGTTCGTCCCAGCCTGTCTCGGGCTGCATAAATGCCTTCTTGGGTGAGAATGAGCATGCTGCAGGAACCTTCTATGGCCTCCTGCGCCATCTGGATTCCTTCGGCAAAGCTCGCGCCGCGGTCGATGAGGCTTGCCACGACCTCCGTGGGGTTCACCTCCCCCAGAACCATCTCCGAGAAATGCATCCGTTTTCCGAAGGCATCCCTGGCCAGGCTCTTCAAGTTTCTGATAAGACCCACAGTGACTATGGCATAGGTGCCCAGATGAGAGCCTATGATAAGGGGCTGATCCTCGTAATCACTGATCACCCCGATGCCCATCCTACCCCTCATCTTGCCCAGGTCTTGTTGGAACTTTGATCGAAACTGGTCGTTCTCTATGTTGTGGATGAATCGCGTGAAGCCTCGGGTATCCAGTGTGGCCATCCCACCTCGACGGGTGCCCAGGTGGGAGTGATAATCAGTGCCGAAGAAAAGATCAGAAACACAATCCTCCACAGATGCCACGGCGAAAAAACCACCCATTTTTATCCTCCACAACCATTGTCGAGACGCAAATCGAAGTTGAAAGATGATACACAGGAGCCACCTCTCGGGCAACAGTCACTGCACAATCCCCCTGTCTTAGAATTTTTTTCGCTGGTTGCAAGAAGCGCCACCCCTTAGAAACTAAAGCATGCCTCCACGAGCCCAATTTCCCAAGCACTCATTACTTACCAGAACCAAGGCAGTAGTCCACAGAGCAATTCTTGAGCAAAGAGAAAAAATCTTTGGATAAGGACAATTTTATTCCATTGACTTTGATGCCATTTGAGCCTTAACTTCTTTTTATCAGTTAAAAAATCAACTCCTTTTTCAGGCTGCCAGGAGGTCACCATGAATCCTCTTTGTATGACCTTTGCTGGAGTGGCCTTTTCCCTCATTTGCTCTCTTGCCTCCAGCCCCCAATCCTCCTGTTGGGCCCAGTCCAAGGAGCCTGTCCTGAGCCTCGAGACAGGCACCCACACCGGTCGCATAACGGCCTTAGATGCGGATTCCTCCGGGCGGCTACTTGTGACCACGGCAACGGACAAGACCGCCAGGGTCTGGGACATCTCCCGCGGGGAAGAGCCGGTACTCTTGAACACCCTTCGCCCGCCCATAGGCCCGGGTATGGAGGGGAAGCTCTATGCAGTGGCCATCTCCCCTGACGCAAGGACAGTGGCCTGTGCAGGGCAAACGGGTAGGTCCTGGGAGGGGGAGACCTCCATTTACCTCTTCGATCCCACAACTGGGCAGCTTCTCAAGCGTCTTAAGGGACAGCGAAGCACAGTCCATCACCTGGCTTTTTCACCTGAAGGTAGGCTACTTGCAGCAATTCTGTTTAAGGGAGGGATAAGGCTCTTTAATTCTGAGGGCGAACTTATTGCCAAGGACGAGCATTATGAAACTAAGGGCATGAGAGCCTGCTTCAATGCATCAGGCTCCCTCCTGGCCACCTCCTCCATGGACGGCCTGGTCCGAGTTTATGAAATCAAGGACCTTTGGGGGCAAAGGGGTGCTGTGCTTGACATCAGGCCGGTGTCCACTTTTCGACCTCAGGCAGGCAGGGTCCCCGTTGGAATCTCCTTCTCTCCTGACGGGAGCAAATTGGCTGTTGGGTTTCAGGACATTGCCAAGGTGGAAGTCCTGGAGCTGAGAACCACCACTCTCTCCCATGGATTTGTACCTGACTGCTCGGGCATGGGCAGGAGCCGAAACCTCACCCTGGTTGCATGGTCTAGGGATGGCAGACATCTTTTTGCTGCTGGAGGATACGCATCAAAGGGGGTCTGGCAGATCAGGAGGTGGGATCGGGGAGGAAGGGGCGATTACATAGACATGCCTGCCGGTCAGGGCCCAGTGTCGGACCTGGTTTCCCTTCCATCAGGTGACATGGCCTTTTCCACGTACGAGCCGGCCACCTTCGGGATCCTGGATGCAAGCGGCAGAAGGAGGCTCATCAAGGAGTCCCCGATTGCCAATCACAGGAGCAACCAAGACAACCTCTTAATTTCCCCGGACGGATGGACCGTTCAGTTCGCCTTCGAGGCCATGGGCAAGGCCCCATGCGTGTTTTCTGTGCCAGAAAGGAATCTCTCCGATCTCACCTACAGCCTCTTGGGAGGAATCAAGTCCGCTCTTACCATGAGTGCCCCGGTCACGGAGGGGACGGGCGTCACGGACTGGAAGGGCTCCACGTCTCCCAAACTGGACGGCAAGCCGCTGCAGATCCCGGCTGGAGGGCTCTCGCGCTCCATGGTGGTGCTTCCCGACCTCTCAGGTTTCATCCTCGGGACGGACTGGTCCCTGACCCGGTACGACCGCAGCGGTAAGATAATCTGGAGCGTGCCCGTCAACTGTGCCTTTGCCGTGAACACCAACGGAAGGGTCGTCGTGGGGGCCATGGGAGATGGGACCATTCGCTGGTATCGCGTATCGGACGGCCTGGAACTGCTGGCTCTCTTCCCGCACAAGGACCGAAAACGCTGGATCCTCTGGACACCTTCTGGGTACTATCACTCCTCGCCAGGGGGAGAGGACCTGATTGGATGGCACGTGAACCGGGGAAAGGACCGTGAGGGGGACTTCTTCCCGGCCTCGCGTTTTCGATCCATGTACGCCAGGCCCGATGTCATAGACAGCATCTATGTCACTCTGGATGAGAAGGAGGCCTTGCTGGCGGCCAACCGTGAATCAGGGCGGCAGGAGATCCAGCCTCCCTCTTTGGAGGAAAAACTTCCTCCTGTGGTGCGCATCCTCTCGCCTCTGGACAACACCGAGATCTCATCGCCCGCGGTGAGGATCAGTTACTCGGCCAGCAGTCAGGAGCCCCTTACCGGGCTCAGGGTCATGATAGATGGCAGACCGGCCCTGAAGGTGGATGACTCGAGCAAGATCAAGAGTTCGGGGGAACTTACCCTGTCCGTTCCTGCACGAGACCTGGAACTTTCCCTCATAGCCGAGAACCGCCATGCCCCCAGCGAGCCTGCCACAATCAGGCTCAGGTGGCGAGGTGCAGCGGCCAAGGAGGAGTTTCAGATCAAGCCCAAGCTCTACATCCTCGCCGTAGGGGTGAGCCAGTATCAGGACGAGGGGTTGAGGCTCGGGTTTGCGGCCAAGGATGCATTGGATTTCGGCAAGCTGTGGCAGCAGCAAGGGGTCATGTACGCAGGCGTGGAGGCCAGGATACTCACGGACGCCCAGGCCACCAAGGGAAACATCCTAGACGGGCTGGAGTGGCTCCAGAGACAGGTCACCCAGAAGGACGTGGCCATTCTCTTCTTCGCAGGTCACGGCATCAATGACCCCAACGGGATGTTCTACTTCCTGCCCGTAGATGCCGACATCGAGAAACTCAAGCGCACGGGGATCTCCCAGGCGGACATAACCTCCACGGTGGCCACTCTGGCGGGCAAGGTCCTGGTCTTCATGGACGCCTGCCACTCAGGAAACCTCATGGGCAAGCTCAAGCGAAGGGCGGCCCTGGACGTGACATCCGTGATCAACGAGCTGGCCAGCGCCGAAAACGGAGCCATTGTCTTCTCCTCGGCCACCGGGAGGCAGTATTCACTAGAGAACCCAGATTGGAGAAATGGGGCCTTTACCCTGGCCTTGCTAGAAGGCATAAGGGGAAAGGCAGATTTTAGGGGAAGCGGCAGGATAACGGTCAACATGCTGGACCTCTATGTCTCAGAGAGGGTCAAGGAGCTCACAGAGGGTAAACAAACTCCGACCACGGTAAAGCCGCCCAATGTCCCGGACTTCCCCGTGGCCTTGAGGAGGTGAAAGTAGCACAGGCACTCTTCATCCTGCTTACTGCTTTTTCAATGTAATACCCCAGGGGGCCTTCCTGATAGGCCTGTCCAAGCGTTCTAATACCCTGTCCCCCTTGAAGCAGTTGGTGCTTTTGTGATAGGGAACTCCCCTCTGACCAATCGGAGGACATATGATGATGGAGAAGAAGTTGGCAGTAGCGGTTGTGGGGGGAGGTGGGTCCGAGGCCGAGCGTGGCGAAAAGAAGGGGCCAGCTGAGGTCCACCCAGGCTTACCTGGGCGGTAAAGTGTGGATGAGCAAATTAGGGCCATTGTAGAAGCTGCCAGGCCCTCAGGGTGTCGCCCAAGGCATATTGGCTAAGCAAACACAAGCTGGCTCAGGGCAGGCTGAAGAACCTGGGCCTCAAGAGGGGAGCTCGCAGTCTGATGCAACAGAAGGGCTTTTTCCATCAGAAAAAGTGTCTCGACAAAAGGGGTAAAGCGCACCGTCGATTGACGCCCGAGTCATCAGGGAACTAAAATATAAAAATCGAAGATAGCCTTAACCGGGCCCCGCCGATTGCGGCGGTTTTGGTTTCAAGTGAGACCCCAGGAAGATCCTATACCTGGGGTCTTGTCCGTTGGAGGGCCAAGCTCACATTTAGAAGGAGATGGAGTTTTGGATGAAGCTGCTGCCTGTGTTGCTACTTGTCTTCTCGAATCTCTTTATGACCTACGCCTGGTACGGCCATTTGAAGGACATGCGCGCAAAGCCTTTACTGATGGTCATAGCCTTGAGCTGGAGCATTGCCTTCTTTGAATATTGCCTGCAGGTACCGGCCAACCGAATGGGAAGTGCATACTTCACCCTGCCACAGCTCAAGGTAATGCAGGAGATAGTGGCCATGGTGGTTTTCGCAGGCTTCTGCTTTTTTTACATGCGGCAGAACCTTACCTGGGATTTCCTTTGGGCAAGCCTTTGTCTGGCAGGAGCGGCCTTCTTCATGTTCCGCAATATGCCCTTGAACTGACAAGCACACATGCTAGATCTCCGGAGCCCCCAGCAGATTTAGGGACACTCGTGTGCTGAAGCTCGTCCCACTTTACCTTGGGCTCATGGCTGGAAGATGGAAGCAAGGGCCAAGACTACCCTTCCCATCAAACCTTCCAAAGCAACATTGATTGCCGAGAGGGCATGGATGCTGGTAAAAAAATGGACTGGATCAAGGCCAAAGAAACAGTCTCTTTCTTATATGTCACTCGCAAAGGCTCTTGAATCGTGATATCTTGAGGCATCTTTTGCCTTGCAGGGCTTTAGCTTACAGGATTTTTCAGCCTGGGGCTCATAAGTATCGGTTTTCTTTTGAGGGGGCATGCCATGACCATCAACATTCTGGGAGTATGTGCCAGCCCAGTAGAGGGAGGCAACACAGAGGTTTTCCTGCGCAGGGCCTTGGATGCCGCCCAAGCCGAGGCCGGGGTTAAGACCACGTTGGTTGCTCTTGCCAAGAAGCGCGTAGAGGGATGTAAACACTGCAATTGGTGCATGAGCAAACAAACCCCCAAAGATTTCTGCGCTCAAAAGGACTATATGGCTGAAATATACCCCTTGGTCCTGAGGGCAGAGGTCTTGTTGCTGGCAACCCCGGTTTACATAGGCAGGCTTTCGGGGTATTTGGCCAATTTCATGGACCGGCTCAGGGCCTTTATCTATGGAAAGGTCTACAAAGGGCCCCTGGTAAATAAGGTGGGGGGAGCCTTGGCCGTAGGCTGGTACAGACACGCAGGAATCGAGACAGCCCTCCAGAGCGTGGTTGCGGGTTTTCTCACCCTGGGCATGATCCCGGTGAACACACCCCATTGCCCATGGGGAGCCCCGGCTGTGGCCTCCCGAGGAGGAACTGGCACTTTTGACAAGAAGCTGCGCCATGGGGTGCTTGAGGACGCCTGGGGGCTGGAGGCAGCAGAAGCCTTGGCAAGAAGAGCCGTTTATCTGGCACGAAAGCTCAATGCCTGATGAGATCCACCCGGTCCTGCACTGGACATAGAGCATCTACAGGGCGATAATCTCACCATAAGAGATGCGCACTTTGCATGGCTATAAAACTCCGCTCGAGGCTTTAGGTCTGGGCTCCCAAGCAGGCTGGCTTTTCCCAAGCGTGCAGATTCATCATCTTTAGCGGAGAAAGATCGCAAGGGGCTTTCAGGGATTGCTGAACTCAATTCAATACAGTAGGCCTGTATCAGCCATAAGGGGAGATGATCAAGGCAGGGGGCTTCAAGCCCTCAATTCACATGAGAGGGGCTCATGGATCCTATAGACTTGCAAGAAGTGGAAGAAGCTGCAGAGGAGAAAAGTTTTGCCGAGCTCTTGGCGGAAACCCAGTTGGAGCGTGAGCGTTTGGAGCGGGGCCAGCGGGTGGAGGGAGTCGTGGTGCAGATAACCCCAGAATGGGTCTTCTTGGACATGGGAGGCAAGAGCGAGGGCGTGATTGACCGCAAGGAATTCCTGGATGAGCAGGGAAAGTTAACTGTTCGGGTGGGTGACACGGTTGGAGCCTATTATTTGGCCATGCGCAACAACGAGAGGATCTTCACCACACGAATCACAGGAGGTCAGGCTGCCAGGAACTTCCTCCAGGAGGCGTACAGAAATGCCATCCCCGTGGAGGGATCAGTAGAGAGAGAGGTGAAAGGAGGTTTTGAGATAAAGGTTGCAGGCGGCCTCAAGGGCTTTTGCCCTTTCTCCCACATGGAACTTTACAGGGTGGCCGATCCATCTACATTTCTGGGCCGACGGCTGGAGTTCAGGATCATAGATTATGCCGATGGGGGAAGGCGTCTGGTCTTATCCAGAAGAGCCCTCTTGGAGGAACAGAAGGCCCAGCGCAAAGAGGAGCTTAAAGAGCTAATCAAGGAAGGCATGTTAGTCAAGGGAAAAGTTGTTTCCATAAGGGACTTTGGAGCTTTCCTGGACATCGGTGGCGTTCAGGGCCTGCTTCCTGTATCGGAGGTGGCACTGGAAAGGGTTCAGCGCATAAAGGATCACCTGAGTATCGGCCAGGAGCTGGAAGTGGTTATTCTTCAACTGGATTGGGAAAAGGACCGTATCACCTTGAGCCTCAGACAGACTCTTCCGGATCCTTGGGAAAATGTGGCCCAACGCTATCCCGAAGGCTCCAGGCACACAGGCAAGATTGTCAGATTGACGGCCTTTGGCGCCTTTGTCTCCTTGGAGCCTGGCTTAGACGGCCTGATCCACCTTTCACGTCTGGGAGCTGGAAAGCGTATAAGCCATCCCAAGGAGGTTCTTTCCCAGGGGCAGGAAGTGACGGTGAAGGTGGAATCTCTGGACCCGGAGAGGAAAAGGCTCTCCCTTTCTCTGGCAGATGAGCAAGATCAAGAGGAAAGCTCAGAATCCCAGATTCTGGAGGATTACAAGAAAAAGGCAGTTACTTCCCCTGTCACTTTTGGTGACCTACTAAAGGAAAAGCTGACATCCCAGCCTGAATGATCCCAATGGGGAATCCGGGGCGGATCCTGATGAGCCGCCCCAAAGATTCCAACTGGCTGAGGCCCCAAGCAAACGATAATCTGTTTGTATTTCCAGCCCGCATTATTCACCTGTGGCAGGTGATGGGGGCTAACAATGCTCCAGTGTGAGGCCCTAGGGGCCAAGCCCCCGCCTCACTTATCTGCCAACAGCCCGCTCTAACTCACCTGTATATCCAAGACAGCCATTCCTTTGCTTCCATGCTTGTTGCAGCTTGCCTGGGCTGCCACACGAAGAGGACTTTGTGCAGGGATTTTTATCTCCCTTACAAAGTTAGGACCTTCGGGAAGCTTGGCAGGAGAAAAGTCCCACCTGGCTGTTTCTTTTTCGTTTACCATCACACGGGCCCACTCTATGAAATGTGAAGAGGAATTGCTGTTATGTGTGAAGGTTATCCTTAGGGTGATCTCTTCTCCTTTCTTGGCACTGGCAGGCCCCTGGATGGAGGCACCTGCCTTGTCGGCATGGGCCCGGCCAGGTACAAACAGGCTTACACCTAAACCCAAGAGCAATAACGTGAATTCTCTTCTGCCTAGATCTGTTCCCATCGTGTGGACCTCCACTGGAGAAGTTTTTGAGTCTTTTTTTCATCCATGGACACGATCACTCAATCCTCAAGGACCTTTAGAACATAGGTGGAGTAGGAGGTCACAAATCCATCTGCCAAAACCTTGCGCACAACGCTGGTCTTAAAGACCTTGCCATTGTCCTCGTATATGGTGTACCTGGCACCCACTCGAGGCGGCTCTTTTTCCCAACCCACCCTCTGTGTCCCCTCCGGGAATTCTCCTTCACCAGTGCCTTTCACTTTCTGGAGAAGCACCTTCCTGAACATGGCAAACTCCATCTCAAATCCATCATCCCCCTTCCACCGGGGGAAAAAGTACCAAGATGTCGCCTTCGCACAGGGAATACGAGAGGGAAGCGTGCCGCCCGTTAACCAGTACAACCTTTGCTGTATCTTCAGGAATTCCCAGGGCTTCTATGGCCGAGGCTACGGTGGCCCCCCATGGCAACACCAGAAGAAAAGGCCCTGCCTCGGCAGGAGCATACCTGCTCAAGGTGGAATAAAGCCTTACCTGAACACGAACTGATTCTTTTTCCTTGCCCGATTCCCTGGGTCTTACCATTCTACCCCTCAGAGAAGCCCCAACTCCCTCAGCTTTTCTGTGGTGGGCACCCCGTCTTGAGTCCAACCCCTGACATCATAGTATTCATTGAGCATCTCCTCCAGATGGCAAACCATGCCCTTGCCAGGACCTTCAGGCAGAGGTTCACGCAACATGCGGGGAGGCAAGCTGTCATGTTCCCTGGAAAAGCCCGCTTTCACCAGAAAAAGCCTTTCGGCATTGAAGATGCGCTCTCCTGCTTTTTCCAGCTCCTCAAGGGTATATCCAGCTCCCGTGGCTGCATTGAGCAGCTCCATGATCCCTACTGGTGGTGCCATCAACTCCGGACGGATTAGATTTCGTACTGAGAAAAAAACGCAAAGTCCGGCCGAGTCTATGATACAAAACAGATCCTGCCACTTGGCCACCACCGGCGGCTTGTCTTTCCAGCTTAGGGGATCCACGTTGCAAGGCACCCCAAGCAGCTCAAAATAAGCGGGATCCCCTCTCATATGGGAAGCTCCGATGGGAGATGTGGCATATGCCAAGCCCATGCCCTGCTCTCCCCTGGGCTCGTATCCGGCAAAATCCTGCCCCTTTGAAACCATGGCCAGCTCAGGATGGCCATAACGGGTGGCCAGTCTCAGGCTTCCCTCAGCCAGCAGATCACCGAAGCCTTGTCTCAATCCTGTCATCCTGGTCAGTTCCACAAGAGTCTCGGCATCCCCGAATGAGAGGGGCCTTCCAATTTCTTTTTCCGAGAGAAATCCCCTTTCGGCCATTTCCATGGCACAGGCAATGGTGGAGCCCATGGAAATGGTGTCCAATCCCAGCTCATTGCAAATATAGTTGGCCTTGGTTACGGCCGCCAGGTTGTCCACCCCACAGTTAGAACCCAAGGCGTAAACAGTCTCATACTCAGGCCCCTCCCCCTCTCCCTGGAAGGGAGGTTCCGTTACCCTGGTCACCCTACCGCAGGATATGGGACAGGCGAAACAAGCCTTGTGTGTAACCAGGAATTTTTTGCTGAGGGTCTCCCCGTGAATGGCCTCCCAACCAGGGAAGACTCCTGTTTGAAAGTTCCGGGTTGGGAAAACTCCGTAGTTTTGCGTGGCCATTACCGTTACCGCCGTGCCATGCAGACGAAGGGGTGGTGGACTTTGTTTATAAGTGTCGTTGAACTTCTTGAGGATTCCAGAGACTATCTGCTTGAATCCGGCGGGATCATAAAGAGGAATCTTTTCTTTGCCCCTTACCACCACTGCCTTGAGGTTCTTGGATCCCATTACAGCTCCCACACCAGAACGCCCCGCGGCCCGGTCTTTGTCATTCATTATGGAGGCAAATCGCACCAGGCGCTCCCCTGCTGGCCCAATGCAGGCCACCTTGGCCTGAGGGTCGGTCTGAAGCCTGAGGGCCTCATGGGTCTCGTGAGTGGTCTTTCCCCAGAGATCTGTGGCATCCCTTAGCTCTGCTTTTCGGCCATTTACCCAAAGGTAAACGGGATGGGCCGCCTTCCCAGTGAAGACTATGCCATCCCAGCCAGCCTTTCGAAGTTCAGCCGGAAACATGCCCCCTGAGTTGGAACATGTAATGGCGCCGGTAAGAGGAGACAAGGTGGTCACCATGTAGCGGGCTCCTGTGGGGGCCCCAGTACCTGTGAGAGGCCCGGCCATCATGATGAGAGGATTCTTACCGCAGAAAGGATCCCCCTTGGGATCGGCTTCTCTGAGGAGATAGTTTATTCCCAGCCCCCTTCCGCCTATGAAATTCCTAAGCACATCTTCCTTGAGCTCTTCCTCCCATATCCTGCCTTCTCCCAAATCCACCCTAAGCACCCTTCCCGTCCAGCCTTTCATCTTGTTCCTCCCACAAAATCTTCTAGACCTATGGCCTTGCCAAGAACAGATTATCCCAGGAAAAGTCTGCCTGCAAATCCGGGTACACAGGCTGTGATGGGCTTCATGTTTCCCATGCCTCCAGCATGCCCTCTTGTTTCTGAGGCTTAATCCTACATTATCAGATCCCCTCAGAATCCTCGACTGAATGCTGTTGGACAAAAGTGGATAATGAGGCTCAAGGGATCCCCTGGTGCCATGAACAAGTATTGCTTTCCTCGGGGATCGAGGTTATCTTCTGCTTCGGGTAGCTCCCATGCCCAAGAAGAAAGTGGCTTGCAGGACACGGCAGACCTAACGCAGATGCTCTTGGGCGCTACAGGAATTCTAAGAAAGAAGGATCCTGAGAATTCTTGAAAGATGGGGTCAAAGTCATGAAAAACTCCCGCACAAGAGAGTTTCAGGCACGCAAGATCTCTTTTTCAAGGGCCGAATCTCCAAATGAAGCCGACCAAGAGTCGGTGATGGCCTGGGAGTATTCCCCCCCTGTTTTGGGGGAGCGCTACCTGGTCTACCTGGGAAAGGGACGGCTTTTAAGAACAAGTCCTGTAAAAAAGATAAGAGAATCCCACGGGTTCCTCTGGATAGAGACCACCCATTCAACCTATCGGGTGAAGTACATGGATTGACTCCAGCCACCTTGCTCCCCTGAAACTCAAAGCTCCGTGCATGGCACGGATGCAACTGTTGGTTAAGATGGCTCACCTTGGAGGCTATAGCCCCAAACGCTTATTTCGCCGTTTTCGGTTCTAAAACTTGGCTCATTCCCCAAAGAAAAAATGCAAAAAGTGTTAGACATTCAATCTGTTCCCAAACCAAATGTCGGGCTCAGCCCTCCCCTTGCGCATTTCCTGGACTACCTAAGCTTTTTGGGCCCAGGCTCCCGACTATTCCTCACTCCGCCCTTCGTAGATATCCTTGTTCATTGCTTAGCCTTGCCAGCAATTCCAAGCTTCTAAGTGCTGCTCCCGAATCCAGGGATTCAGCAGCCATGCACAAACCCTCTTTTTCATCTCTAGCCATTTTGCATGCCATCAGCGCCAAGGCAGAGTTGAGCAGTACCAAATCTCTTGGAGCGCCTTTGGTGCCCTTAAGCACCTCTTTTATGGCATGAGCATTCTCCTGTGCCGTTCCTCCCTTTATGTCCTGGGGCTCCCACCTCCTGAGCCCCAGGTCTTCAGGCACCAGCTCCTTGACATGGGTCTTTGAAGAATCAAGAAAACAGACTCGGGTAGCACCAGTGATGCTGGCTTCATCCAGTGTGTGCTCTCCATGAACCAGCATGCCTCTTTCCACCCCCAAAGCCTTGGCGACAGAACAAAACAGGCTCAGATCCGATGGGTCATAGACACCAAGATATAAGAAAGTAGCGCCCATGGGGTTGGAAAGGGGTCCTGCCACGTTGAGCAATGTTCGCAACCCTAACTGCTTCCTCACCTGATAAAGCAATCGTGCCGAAGGATTGAGGGCAGGACTGTAAAGAAAGGCCACCCCGGCCTCCTCCAGGCACCTTCGAGCTACACTGGGGGTTACCTCGGGCTGTATACCCAGTTCTTTTAGCACATGCTCGGTCCCCACATGCTCCGACGGAATCAGGCTTGCATGGCGCACCACCCGGCCTCCTGCCCCGGCCACAACCAAAGCAGTAGCCGTAGAGACGTTGAAGGTGGAGGTGCCCCCATCTTCTGGAAGGGAAGTCCGCTCAATGGTTTCTCGATCCAGATGGATTTCCTCTCTGTCCATGGAGAGAAAATTGTTTTCAAGGCCTGCCAAAGGTTCAAAGCTCTCCTTGAGTGCCAGAGCCGCTCCTAGCAGTTCGGAGTAAGCAGCTCCCTTGATGCGTAGGGCCGTAAGAAGGGCCGCCATGCGCACAGGAACTACTTTACCCCCCAACATGGCCTTGACTACCTGGTAGGCTTCCTCTTGGGTAAGATCCTCTCCCTTTATGGCCTTTTCCAAGCAATTTTCAAACATTTTTGACCTCCTCATGGGTGATGTGACCGCCTAGAGGGCGGATCCTGTAAGATCAGGCTGGCATGCGAAAAAAGTCCCTAATTGCCAAAAAGAAAAGGCCGTGGGTATTGAAGCCCACGGCCTTCCATCTGACATAGATCCCACCGCGGGCTTTCCAAGGTGCGCCCACGGCCAGATCCATTATCTTTTCACCAGGCGCACCTCAGCCTATGAGCCGCGCCAGCACCAATTGAGTTTTCCTCTGCCGACCATTGTCCTGTAATTCTCTCCTGTGCCTGTCTATGAGAAGTTTCGATACCATATGGGCCAGAGCCATGTCAAGCTTTTTTTGAAGGCCGGCCCGGGGCTCATTCCAGGCAGGCTAGAGCCCTTAGGGTTTTAAGTCCCACCCCAGGCAATTACTCCCAAACATCCAATCCAAGAAGCCTGGCAGCATAACATGATGATCTTAACTTTGTACAGACAAAGAGCTGCTCGCCGATATGGTCAATGTATTTGGCTGAGTCATTGGGCTCTTAGGAGCTTGTTGCCACGTAAAGCATGGGTGGAGCATAATAATGGGCTCATGGGGCGCTTGTGATTTCTGAGCAGGTCCTTGCAAGGGAGGTATGCCATGTCTCACCAAGACCTGGTCTTTATGACAGCTTGCGAAATGGCCAGACTTATCAGAAATAGAGAAATCTCGGCCCTAGAGCTCATGGAGGCCCATCTGAGCCAGATTGAAAAGATCAACCCCAGAGTCAATGCCGTGGTTACTCTTGTGGCGGAACATGCGCTAGAGGCCGCACGTGATGCGGACATAAAGTCGGCAAAGGGCGAGAAGACAGGACCTCTCCATGGCCTTCCCGTGGCTCACAAGGATCTGGTGGACACAAAGGGAATAAGAACAACTTATGGTTCGCCCATTTTCAAGGATCATGTGCCTGCTGTGGACGCTCTGATAGTCGAAAGGCTAAAATCAGCCGGGGCCCTGACATTGGGCAAGACCAACACCCCAGAATTTGGTGCTGGCTCCCAAACATTCAATCCTGTCTTTGGGCCGACCAGAAACCCTTATGACCTGAGCAAGACCTGCGGAGGAAGTAGCGGTGGGGCTGCCGTGGCCTTGGCCTGCGGCATGGTGCCCATAGCGGATGGTAGCGACCTGGGGGGCTCTCTTAGAAACCCAGCCAGTTTCTGCAATGTGGTAGGCTTCAGACCGTCGCCTGGGAGAGTGCCCATTTGGCCCACACCATCGGCCTGGTTCCCTTTGACCGTTGAAGGCCCCATGGCAAGAACTGTACAGGATGCGGCCCTGATGTTAGGTGCCATAGCTGGACCGGATCCTCGCTCCCCCATTTCCATAGCAGAGCCTGGAGAACGCTTTTGGGGCCCTCTGGATAGGGATTTCAGGGGAGTTAAGATTGCTTGGAGCAGAGACCTGGGTGGGCTTCCGGTGGAAGCTGAGGTGACAGGAGTTCTGGAAAGCCAGCTAAGCGTGTTCCAGGATATGGGTTGCATCGTGGAAGAAGCAGAACCGGACCTCACCGACGCAGATGAGGTGTTTCGGGTCTTCAGGGCCTGGCGTTTTGAGCTTTCCCATGGTCGGCTTTTGGATGAAAAAAGGCACCTCATGAAGCCAACAGTAATATGGAACATAGAGGAGGGCAGGAAGCTCACGGGAGTTCAGCTAGGTCAAGCCGAGGTGAAACGCACGGCCCTGTATCACAGGGTCAGGGAGTTCATGGAGCAATACGAGTTTCTGCTGCTGCCTGTAAGCCAGGTTCTGCCCTTCCCGGTAGAGCAAGAGTATGTCACCGAAATAAACAACATCCGTATGGAGACATACCTGGACTGGATGCGATCCTGCTACTACATAACCGTTACAGGCCTGCCTGCCATATCCGTGCCTTGTGGATTCAGCTCCCAAGAGCTTCCGGTAGGTCTCCAGATAGTGGGGCGTCATCAACAGGACTTGGGTGTATTGCAACTGGCCTATGCCTTTCAGGAGGCCACTGGCTTCTGGAGAAAAAGACCCGCTTTGGTGCTGGAGGCTGGAAGTGAGAAATCCCAACACTCATAGGGCAAACCTCAAGGCCAAACAGGATGTTACAGTCCTGGAGGAGGTCTCCCTTTTTATGCCTGAAGGGGTGATCCTAAGAGGATCGCTGGCCTGGGCTGGGCAGCACATACTGTGCCTCGGAGAAACTAGGCAGGTCTTGGGGGCTGCAGGCCCAAGAGCCAGAAGAATAAAGTTGAAAGGGGCCCTGGTCCTGCCAGGTTTCTGGGACGGGCATACGCATATGCTGTCTGGAGCCCTGGAACAGGGGCAGGTGCAACTCAATGCTGTAAAGGACAGAAATGAATTCAGGGAGGCCATATTCCATTGGGTGAATCAGAACCCTCAGGAGCCCTGGATAGTGGGCTCGGGCTGGAACGACGCACTTTGGGGCGGATTGGCCCCATCCAAGCAGTGGGTTGAGGATGTAAGCGCAGGAAGACCCCTTTTCTTGCTGCGCTACGACATGCATAGCGCCTTGGTCAACTCCGTGGCCCTGAAATTGGCCGGGATCGGCCCCAACAGCTCAGATCCCCAGGGGGGAAGAATTATTCGTGACCCCTCCACAGGAGAGCCCACTGGGTTGTTGCTGGAAAAAGCCATGGAGTTGGTGGCCCGCTTGATTCCTCCGCCTTCCCTCTCAACCAGGGCCAGACTCCTTTCCCGAGCCCTAGAGAAGGCCGTGGCCTTGGGCCTCACATCAATCCAAGACCTGGTCTGGGACTTCGGGGACACGCAAGTGCACACAGAGGTCTTTTCCAGACAAGGAGCTCGACCCAGAGTGTTTCTCAGAACACCCATAGAGCAGCTCTCCCAGTTCCTGGAAGCCAGGGATTGGCAATGGCCCTCAGGTATCTTGCTACAGGGGGTCAAGGGCTTTCTGGATGGGAGTCTGGGGTCACGCTCCGCCTGGCTCCGGAAACCGTACGAAGGCACAGAGGCCGACTGCGGGGTTAGCTGGGTGTCTGACAATGCCCGTTTCAGGGAAATGGTCATGGAGGCGGTGCGGCAGGATGTGGCTGTTTCACTGCATGCCATAGGTGATGCGGCCATAGGAAAGGCCCTCGAGCTTTACCATGAATGCATCCAAAGGAATCTGGGCCGGGCCTCCTTGAGGATCGAGCACTTTCAGCACCCTTCACAACAGGACATCATGGGCATGGATCATCCCAGGCTCACGGCCTCTGTTCAGCCCCTCCACATGGTTTTCGATGCAGCCCCCACAGAACAAAGACTTGGCCCCGAGAGGGCCAGGCTTTCTTTTCCCCTCCGCAGCCTCATGGAACTCAGGTGCAATGTTGTATTCGGCTCGGACTGGTCGGTGGCGGATCTAAATCCTTTGTTGGGGATCCAGGCCGCGGTGACACGTAGGGACCGGGATGGAAGATGGCCTGGTGGCTGGATTCCTGACCAGTGCATTGGAATAGAACAGGCCCTGAAGGCCTATACCTGGAATGCCGCCCGCAGTGTAGGATTCCACGAAATCTCAGGATGCCTGGCCCAGGGCAGACTGGCTGATCTCACGGTGCTGGACAGGGACATAACCTCTTGTGAGCCCTTGCAGATTCCAGAGGCCAGAGTGCTTTTGACCGTGGTGGAGGGCAAGATGATGTATGAAGACATTTAGCTTTTTTCCCAGGCCGGTTTGTGGAGCCGAAGACACAGAGAGCCAGGAATTTCTTGATTCATCTTGGTTGAACCTTCCTTGGGAGAGGCTAAGAAAACACCTTCTGGGCTTGCCGGAGTTGGCCTGGAGCTTCAAGCAATGACCCGTATAGGCCAAGAGTCACGGTTGGGAAGATACTCTTTTGGGAGCAAATCATGCCAGTAAAACCTTGGGAGTATTTGAGCTCTGAGATCCGTGCAGACTATCGCATATTCCGCCTTCGGGTGGACAGATCCCGATCCCCCAGGACCGGCAACACTCATGACTTCTTTATTCTGGAGTCCCCGGACTGGGTTAATGTAATACCCCTCACACCCGACAACCAGGTGGTGCTGGTGAGACAGTGGAGACACGGCACCCGATCCATGACCTTGGAGGTTCCTGGGGGGCTGGTGGAGTCCTCGGACAGCCCTGAGGAGGCAGCTCGCAGAGAACTCCTGGAAGAGACAGGCTATAAAGCCAGGGAAATTACCTATCTGGGGGCTGTGGAGCCCAACCCGGCCTTCTTGAACAACAGATGCCACACTTTCCTGGCCATGGATGTGGAAAAGGTCTCAGAACTCAGCCAAGATGAGAAAGAGGACATAGAGGTGGTGTTGAGACCTATGGCCCAGATACCAATGCTCATAAGGGATGGATCCATCTCCCACTCCTTGGTGGTGGCTGCTTTTTACAGGCTGTTTATGGAAAAAGAGCATTTCATCAAAAACCTTTCCTGCAGGCCCTAGAGGGCAAGCCTCTGATGCCAGTCCCGATCTTGAGTCAAGGCACAGGCCCCTGGAGCAACTAGGGCCAGCCATCCCGAGGTGAGGCTGGATCCTCAAGCTCCAGAGGGTATAATCATGTGCCTATGGAGCTGCCTCTGCAATATGCAAAGACTCACGGCAAGTGGTTTGCGACCTCAGTTTGCAGGGCCCTTAGACGGTACCGGATGATTTCCCCAGGAGAGCGCGTGGCTGTAGCCCTCTCAGGAGGAAAGGACAGCTCAGCCCTGCTGGTCATCTTGGATTATCTAAGGCGTCACTCAAAGATGAGATTTGAGCTACTGGGAATTCATGTTCGCATGGGTTCCTACGACACTCTACCCCTTCAAGAGCTATGCAAGAGATTGGGAGCTGATTATAGAGAGACCAGCCTCAGCTTTCCTGCCTCCATGCCTTCAGGGGTAGTGTGCTCCGTGTGCGCCAGGCTCAAAAGAGGAGCCATGGCCCGAGTATTGAAAGATGAAGGCGTAAGAAAGCTGGCCTTGGCTCACCATGCGGATGACATGGCCCAGACCATCCTCATGAACCTGGCCAAGGGAGTGGGTTTTCTTGGTTTTGCCCCTGTGGTATGCCTGCCAGGAGAACCCTTGGAGCTCATTCGGCCCCTGATATATCTCAGGGAGTCCACCTTGGCCAGCTTGCACAGGCGAAGCCTGATACCCCTGGTGGGAGACAGCTGCCCTTTCAACAGGGAAACTCTTAGGACAAAAGCCAAGCATGCCCTCCAAAGCCTTGAACTGATGCTGGGCAGGCAGTTCCCTCTTCGAATGGTCCTGGCCGCAGAGAAGGCCCTACTGAAACCTTCCTCCAGCATGGCCCCTCCCCACGAGCAGGGATGAGGCGCTATACTACTAAGAAAAAAGATCAGGTCCCATGTGGAAACAGAGGCGAGAAAATGTCCGAGAGGGAAGAAGAACTCCAGGTGCTCAAGACCGTGAAGAGTTTCCAGGCAGAAAAAACAAATCTCATCCCAATGCTGCAGCAGATACAGGCCCTTGTGGGGTATCTGCCCTCATGGGGTATGGAAGAGGTGGCCAAGCACCTGTCCATCCCAGTGGGGGAGGTATATGGAGTCGCAACTTTCTACAATCAATTTCGTCTCACTCCTCCTGGGAAGTACCAGGTCAAGGTCTGTACAGGAACCGCATGTCATGTGAAGCGCTCCTATGTGATCCTGGAAGAATGGGAACGCAGGCTGGGTATCAAGGAGGGACAGACCACCGAGGACAGGCTCTTTGGTTTGGAAAAGGTTGCCTGTGTGGGCTGTTGTGCCTTGGCGCCGGTGGTTGTCATCCGCCACAACTCAACAGAGGCTTTCTACGGCAACATGATGACCAGCAAGGTCAATGGCCTAATTCTGGAGGTGGAAAGGAAAGAGGGCGATGGCTCGGCCCGATGATCTCGGGAACAGGTTTGAACAGATCCGGCAAGAGGCTCTTGCCAGATGGAGGGCTCTGTGGGAAGACCCCAGAGCCTTGATAACCGTGGGAACAGCCACCTGTGGACTGGCCCAAGGGGCCGGAGAGTTGCTGGATGTATTAAGGGAGTCATCCACTCGCCTGGGTCTGGAGGTTCAAGTCCGGGAAGTGGGCTGTATCGGCCACTGTTATGCAGAGCCTCTGGTGACAGTGAAGATGCCGGGGATGTCCCCATACCTGTACGCACGGGTCAACCCAACAAAAGCAGAGCTGCTGCTGCGTTATGTTGTGAGGGATGGAGATCCCTTCTTGGATTTTGTCATGGGTGCTCTCCAAGAAGATGAGCTCATGCCCCCTGTTTGGGATCTTCCCAGGTTCCATTATGAAAAGAGACTCATCCTGGAGCATTGCGGGCTAATAGATCCAGAGGATATCCACCATTACATAGCCATGGGAGGCTACAGGGCTTTGCTCAGGAGCCTTTCCATGAAACCAGAGCATATCATAGGGAAGCTGGCGGCCTCAGGTCTGAGGGGAAGGGGAGGAGCAGGCTTTCCCACTGCGCACAAGTGGGAAATCTGTAAAAACAGCCCTTACGGAAGTCCCATTGTCATCTGCAATGGGGATGAGGGAGACCCAGGGGCCTACATGGACAGGGCAGTGTTGGAGAGCAATCCTCATCAGGTCCTGGAGGGTTTGGCCATAGCTGCTCTGGCCGTGGGTGCTTCCCTGGGATATGTGTATGTACGGGCAGAGTATCCCTTGGCCATAAGGAGGGTCAGAAAAGCACTTGAGGATGCTACCCATCTGGGTCTGATGGGCAGGGACATCCTGGGAACTGGCAGGGAATTTCAGGTCAGGCTGTTCGAGGGTTCAGGAGCCTTTGTCTGCGGGGAAGAAACGGCACTCATAGCATCCATCCAGGGGGAGCGGGGAATGCCAAGGCCCAGGCCACCCTTCCCTGCCGAGAGAGGGCTTTGGGGAAGGCCTACTCTGGTCAACAACGTCAAGACCTTGGCCTTGATACCCAAGATACTGGAGAATGGGGAGTCATCTTTTACAGAAATCGGAACCCCTTCCAGTCCGGGGACAATGGTCTTTTCCGTGGTAGGCAAATGTGAGCAGCCAGGACTCGTGGAGGTGCCTTTGGGAACCACCCTCAAGCAACTGGTTTTCGATATTTGCGGGGGTATACCGGCAGGCAAGAGTTTCAAGGCTCTTCAAATAGGCGGCCCTTCAGGTGGCTGCATTCCGGCATCTCTTCAGGACACCCCAATGGATTACGAAACTCTCCAGGAGGCCGGAAGTATGATGGGCTCAGGCGGGATAGTGGTTCTGGACGAGGAAGACTGCATGGTGGAGGTGGCACGCTTTTTCTTGGAGTTCACCCAGGGGGAGTCCTGCGGGAAGTGCACCTTCTGTCGCATAGGCACCCGCCAGATGTTGGAATTACTAACAGAAATAACCATGGGTAAAGCAACCCCAGAGCACCTCCAACTCTTGGAAGAGCTGGCCATGGATGTGAAACTTGGCTCTCTTTGCAATCTTGGGGCCACGGCTCCCAACCCGGTCTTGACCACTCTGAGGTATTTCAGACAGGAGTATCTGGCTCACATCCTTGAGAAGAAATGCCCTGCCCTGCAATGCAGGGAGCTCACCGCCTATTACATTCTCCCTGAACGCTGTGCAGCAGGCTGTGATGCCTGTGTGGGGACATGTCCCACAGAGGCCATATACACAATGCGTAATCGCAAGAAGGCAGTGGAACAGGAAAAGTGCGTCAAATGCGGCGAGTGCGTGCGTGCTTGCCCGCCCGAATATAAGGCCGTGATCCGCATCTCCCCGGCCACTGAAGTTCCGGCTCCCCAGGCTCCCAGGGCCGAGAAAGACTCTCACTGAGAGGTGTCTTGTGAGTGCCAAGTGTGTTCGATTGGAAATAGACGGGCTAGAAATAGAGGCCATGGCTGGTGAGAGCGTGCTCAGCGCTGCACTGAGAAACTCCATTTACATTCCCCACCTCTGCCACCAACAGGAAATGGAAACCGAGCCATTTGGGGGATGCCGACTTTGCTTTGTGGAAATCCTGGGCAAGCCCCACCCTGTCACCTCTTGCACACAGAGGGTGGCTCATGGAATGGAGGTGCGCACAGATACCCAGAGTGTCAGGAACCTGCAACGTTCGGCCTTGAGGCTCTTGCTTTCAACCCACAGGGTGGATTGCGCCCGTTGTTTCGCCAACCGCAAATGCCGGCTTCAGGATTTGGCAAGAGCCCTGGGAGTGGGACTAAAGACCTCGGGTCTCAAGGACCTGTCTTTGCAGGAATCCAGAGACAGCACCCTGGGTAAGGTGATTTACGACAGGAGCAAGTGCGTGCTTTGCGGAAGCTGCGTGAGTTGGGCCAGAGAAAATGGCACAGGGATCTTTCAGTTTGCAGGCAGGGGACTGGCCACCCGAATCGCTCTTTTTCCCTTTGAAGGGGATGAAGGAATATTGGAGGGTGTCTGGAATGTGTGTCCGGTGGGAGCTCTTTTCCCTTCAGATGCAGCCGCAGCCTAGAGGATCAATGCCAAAATGAGCCCGTGGGCTTCCAATCTAAGATGGACCAAGGCCCGCCCAGGATGAGGAGCATGGCACATTTGCCTTCAATGGCTCGATGCTTATCCAGATGATTCAACAACAAATCAGTCTTAAAGGTATGAGCCCAAGGCGTACGCCCTAGGGGAAGGATCTGAACCTTCCCCACCAGCAGAAGAGGGCTAGCCTTTTTCTGCGGAACCTATCAAGGGTAGAACCTTTTTTACTTCAAAGAACACAAGATGTCTTCCCTCCTCGTCACCTTCGTACCTTCGCCTCTTTAAGCTTTTTAGCAGTTCAGAATCCTTCTCGTCCCTGAGCTTCTTAAGAAAGAGCCTCACACCTTTCCAACCCGGTCCATTCTCTACGAACAGATAGGCGGCATTGGGGTTTGATTCCAGATTGTGGTGGGTAAGCCTCTCAGGCATTATGAAAGCTACTGTCCCATCATCCATGACATGAGGCCTGCTGAAGATGGCCGCATCCACGTTTCCCTGTGCATCTGCCGTGGCAAGAACCCCAATTCCTGTGGTCTTCTCAAAGTAATCCTTGAGGTCCATGTGTGTCCTCCCCTGCGTTTTCTGTCATGGCCTTCTGCGGCCTTTGTCTTTTTGACGTAGGAGCTCCTGTAAAGGATTCTGCCCCTTGATGAGACCTTCTGGCTCAGGAGCAGCCGGGCAGCTTTCCAAGAGGACTAAAACCCATTGCTCCCACTTGAAACATGCCCCTCTCTGAAACACTCCAAGAACACTAGCTGGCCCTCTACAGGGTCTTGGTTGGGAAATGAGATGGGCAAACAGATGGATGAGGTTGACGCGAAAGCCCGGATGTTTCATCATCCCCTTCCAAGAACAAAGAGGTCAGCAACTGCCTGAGAGAGGTTCTGATCTCAGAAAAAGGGATTTCCTCAGGTGTAGAAACAAATCTTGAATAGGTTCCAGGCTCTTGGGAAAGAGCTAAGTGTTTTAGCCTTTTTATGTTTGGTTTTGGCGGAAATCTTGTGTGATGGAGATGTCTTTGGTTGGGGAGGTGTGAATTTGCGACGGCAGCAGGACACAGCAAGCCTTGATATTCCAAGAAGTGGAGATGACTTGCAGGACTGGATACTTTCGGTGAGAAGTAAGATCGAGAAAGAACTCACCCCTGAGCAAAGGGATCTTTTCAGAGAAGAGCTCTATCCCGAGCAACAGCTCAAAGTTTTTTCCGAGGGCTCCTCAAACGTTCTGGTGGTGGCCCCCCACGGATTCCCCGGTGACGACGATCATACAGATTATCTGGCTTATTTCTTGGCAAAGGAACTAGATGCCTCCTATCTCATAAACAACAAGGCATTTCACAAACCCGGGAGGCATCATCCCTGCGGAAGACCAGCCAACCTTAATCAGCCCTGGAGTTCCAATCCAGATACCAAGAAATTCATGCAGATCCTCTTGGAGATGATAAAGACAATAGCAAAGAGATCCGAGGCAGCCCCCCTGGTGCTTTGTATTCACGGCATGTCCGATGCCAATGCAAGGAGGCTATGTGCCGGGGATTTCTGCATTGGGGCAGGATATACCTCAGAAGAGAGGGAAAGTGCCCTGGCTCCAGGAGGCGGAGCCACTGCTTCCAAGGAGGTCATAGAAGGCCTGATTGAGGGATTGTGCAAGAAGGGTTTTTCTGCAACTGATGGAATACCTCAATACTGTGCCAAGAAAGCCATTCCAGGATATCTTAAGTTCATGGAGCGCAGCATAGGCCCTACCCATGCCCTGCAGGTGGAAGTGCGTTACCTGGGCTTGAGGGATCCTGACAACATATTGAGAACCGCCAGGGGTCTGGCTACAGTGGTAAGAGGCCTGAGGGCGTTCAAGAAGTTGGAATAGATAAACGCAAGGAAGGTTGTGCCTGACCGGGCAGGATAAATCCAGACTGTAAAAGAAGATGACCTTAAAAAGAGACTGGGCGTTATTGGCCCATGATAATCAAACCCTCTTGTGGAGCCAAGAAAAAGAGACAGTTTTTTGTTTTGCACAGCAGGGGGTCTATGACAGCAGGTAGTCGAACCAAGGGGGATCATCACCATTATCTACCCATGCGGTTAAAGGGTTCCCTCTTGCAAGAGTATTTGGACTAGGCATGATCCCAATTCGCGACATCAACCGTTCCCAGACCTTCCCTTTGGTGAATTACATTCTCATAGCACTCAATGTGCTGGCTTTTATCTGGCAGATGAGCCTTGGTGCAAGGCTAGAGAAGATTTTTTTTCTTTACGGGCTAGTGCCCCTGCGTTACTCGGATCCGGCTGTGGCCACTAATTTCAGCACCTTGGAGCAGTTGCTTCCATTTCTCACCTCCATCTTTCTCCATGGAGGGATCTTCCACCTGCTGGGGAACATGTGGTCCCTTTACCTCTTTGGAGATAACGTGGAAGACCGCCTGGGGCACCTGCGTTACCTGGTTTTTTATCTGCTCTGCGGGCTTGCAGCAGGACTGACCCACCTGTTTACCAACTGGAGATCTCCCTTGCCCACCATAGGAGCCAGCGGAGCCATCTCAGGGGTCATGGGGGCATATCTGGTCCTCTTTCCAGGAGCCAGGATACTCACCCTCTTGCCCATATTTTTCTTCATTCAACTGGTGGAAGTGCCTGCCTTTGTTTTCCTGGGCCTTTGGTTCCTGATGCAGATTCTCTCGGCAGGAGCAGGTTCAGGACAGGCCGGCGGAGTGGCCTGGTGGGCCCATATTGGGGGATTCGTAGTTGGGATAGCTCTGTTGAAATTCTCCCAACTTCTGCCGCCCATTGCACTGGAGAGGCCTTTACAAAGCCACACCCTCAGGAAGAGGACCCCCAGGCTCCAAAGACTTGGCGGATTTGAGCCTCTGGAATCCCTGGATATAAGGGGCTGGATTACTGTAAGTCCCAAAGAGGCAGTCTCAGGCACACGAAAGCTAATATCCGTGAAATACGGACTCATGCAAAAAAACTTCCTGGTCACGATTCCTCCAGGAACCAGGGATGGCACGGTTCTCAGATTGGGGGGCTTGGGTCTTAGAAACGATCGAGGAGATGTGGGGGATCTTTACCTGCATGTCAAAGTGGTGCCTGAGGGTCTGAGCTAAGCCCTTATCAAAAAACATAACCCTGATTATTCGCCAAGACTCATAAAATTTGGGGCTCCATACACGAATTTGTGGGTGGGATTGGTTTATAGGGACTTGAAAGCATGAATCAAATCCCGTACTTCCTATT